>JAZNTY010000021.1:0-20581 GCA_045592005.1 Alistipes sp.
ATAGTCTTAAGCGGCACCTGAGTAGCATAGAGGGTAGCAGACTGCAAAGCCTCACTACGCGCAGCCTTCTCCGCATCGGTACTCTTCGGCATAGCAAAGACAGCCATAATACGGTTAAACGCCTCAGTGTCCTCATCTACAAGGGCAAGCAACTCTGCCACAAGAGCTTGTCCGCGCTCAGCCCAATCTGAGAACTCCTCCCAGCGGTCATCCCAACCCGCCTTGTGCGACGAAAGATTGGCAACCATAGTACCCAAAGCTGCGGCAAGAGCACCCATATATGCAGATATAGAGCCTCCACCAGGCGCCGGAGACTCACTTGCCGTCTCATAGACAAAATCGCGGCAGGTCATATCCACAAGGCGTTTACCGCCCTTCTGCTCAAGCATATACTCTATAATCTTCTCCTCCGGCTTGAATGGTTTTAGTTCATCAAGTCCCATACTACGCACCGCCATACGGATAATCTCACTCTCGGCGATACCTCCCGAGCGATGTTGCTTCTTTAAGAAATACTTTCCAGCCTCTATAAGTGTGCGTTTAGGCACAAGACCGACAATCTCTGTACCCGTAACCCTTACTCCGCGCTCATTAGCCGCCCGACACACCTCATCAAAAGCAACATGAAGTGGTGTGAGCGCTATATCGGTAATATTCATTGAGACCTGCGCTATGCCGTACTCCTCTATATACCAACCAATAGCCTTAGTACCTTTGAGTGTTCCTGGACGCATCAGCGGCTCACCATTTTCATCTGTGACAATCTTGCCCACTATAGGATTACCCTCACGCACAGGGCGACCCTTTTCGCGCACATCAAAGGCTATGGCATTGGCTCGACGGGTAGAGGTAGTATTGAGGTTGAAATTCACAGCTATCAGAAAATCTCTGGCACCCACAGCTGTAGCTCCGGTGCGAGCCACACTCTCATTCCATTCGCCACCTCCAAAATCGGGCGCCGTATCCTTCGAAGCAAAACGCTTAGCCAAGCCCTCATACTCCCCCTGACGACACACTGCAAGGTTCTTACGCTCAGGGGTAAAGGCTGCCGCCTCGTAGCAATATACAGGCACCGAAAGCTGCTGGGCAATGCGTTTTCCAAGCATCCGAGCAAGCTCAGCACACTCCTCCAAAGTCACTCCCGACACAGGGACTAACGGAAGCACATCAGTAGCTCCCATTCGAGGGTGCGCACCCTTATGTTTGCGCATATCTATAAGCTCTGCCGCGCGCTTAACGCCGGCAAAAGCAGCCTCCACAACAGCCTCCGGAGAGCCGGCAAAGGTAACAACAGTACGGTTGGTAGCCTCGCCCGGATCAACATCTAAAAGCGACACATCAGCAGCTGCCTGAATAGCATCAGTAATTTGGCGGATAACATTCATATCGCGCCCCTCGCTGAAGTTGGGGACACACTCAATAATTCTCTTCATATCAATAATTTTGAAAATGATACCAAAGATAAGAATAACTATCGGAAATTCAAAATTTTCAGAAGCATTAAACCACCTCAAAAACAAAAAAAGTTTACAAGTATAAACTCGCAAACTTTTAGCAATTATGTATTTACAACCTACTTACAAGCGGTAATATCAACAACATCCATAAGTACCTCAAATTCATCCTCATCGTACTCTGTAGACATCGCCACAATATGCCCTAACGGGTCGATAACAAAACAGCGGGGAATATACTGCGTAGCATAGAGTGAGTAGCACTCGGCACGAGGGTCAAGAGCAACGGTAAACTCATAGTTTTTCGAGGTTATAAAACTATACACATCACTACGCTCCTCGCCACGCGAAACGACAAGAATATCAAACTTACGGTCTGCAAATCGCTCTGCCACACCCTCTAAACGAGCCAACAATTCGTGACAATCAGGACACCACGAAGCAAAAAACACCAATAACAGAGTCTGCCCCTGATAGTCAGATACCGACACCCGCTCGCCGGCAAGGGTCGTAACTGTAAAATCAGGCGCCACATCGCCCACCCTGACAATCGTAGTCTTCTCATGACTCGGCATACTATCGGCATCCAACACACTACATCCGAGAGCACAAAATCCGAGTATCAGAAGAGCCAAAATCTTACTAAGAATTCTCATAACGAGGTCAAAGATAGGTATTTAGTTTGAAATATCAAAAAAAATTATTACATTTGCTTCCAAATCATAGCCATATTATAGGCAATTTAGTACACGATATTGACCAAAACGCCCTCTGTAGCACACAGAGCGGCATATCGTGTATGGGCGCGCGTTAGGAGCGTCGGTGGGCTTAAGCCCCCATATTTGCCTATTGTTGGACTGATTTTGGGTGCAAAACAGAGAAAAAACAATATTTTTTAATTATAATTAACTAATTTTTTATCACTCTTTCTTATGAAAAAGTTTTTACTTTTCGCGATGGCTGCTTTTGCAATGATTGCAGCATCTTGCACAAAAGAGCCAATCTCTATGGCATCTGTTGGCGACGAGGTACCTGTTACCATTACCGCTGACTTGGGCGCTATTGAGTCTCGTGCTATTGCCGATGGACTCAAGGTAAACGAGGTGGCTTGGGCTATCTATCTGCACGGCGCAGATACTCCGCTGAGTGACTTGCAGGGTACCCTGCCAATCAGCAACAAGGAGGGCAAGTTGGAGGTTCGTCTGGTTACAGGCAAGAGCTACGACTTAGCGTTCTTTGCTTACTACACCGAGAACCCTGTTACTAAGCAGACCAACGGTGGCGTTCCGGCTCCGGTTTACTATCAGGTTAATTGGAACGAGAAGACTGTTGCTGTTCAGTATCCAAGCGGTCCTTTGGCAAACGAGGATGACGCTCGCGACTGTTTCTGGTATGTTGAGCAGGATTTGAAGGTTGAGAGTGCAATAAACGAGACCTTCGTACTCACTCGTCCTTTGGCTCAGCTCAACTTTGGTGCTACCGTTGAGGACACTCAGGCTGCTGCTGATGCCGGTTTGGTTGTTGGTTCTTCTAAGATTGTTGCTTCAACCTACACTCAGTTCAATATGTTCACAGGCGCGTGCCTTGACCCTGAGGTTGTTGAGTACACATTCGCTCAGAACGCAGTTCCCGCACAGGCTTTGACCGTTAAGAATGTTGACTACACCTACTTGGGTACTGTATATCTGCTGGTAAACGAGGAGATGACTCAGGATGTAGCTCTTACCATTTTCAACGCTGCTGATGGCAAGGAGATTAACACCGTTGAGTACAGCTACGCTCCATTTAAGCGTAATTGGCGTACCAATATCCTCGGTTCGTTGCTCACAAACCCTGTTGACTTTACTATCATTGTTGACGAGCGCTTCGAGGAGCCTGACTATATTGTTAAGCACTGGGACGGCACAACAAAGGCTATTACACCTGATGCAAATGGCGTTTACAATGTTACTGAGCCGGCTGAGCTTGCTTGGGTTGCTGAGCAGGTAAATAGCGGCGAGAATAACTTCGATGGTGCAGCTATCGTTATCCCTGAGGATAATGTTGTTATCGATATGAACAGCGCAAACGGTCAGCTTTGGACACCTATCGGCAATAGCGCAAACCCATTCCGCGGCTCTTTCAACGGTAATGGCGTTATTATCCGCAATGTAGCTATTAAGACCTCTGAGTGTGCTGGTCTGTTCGGTAGCGTTATCAGTTCTGAGGGTATTACAAATATCGCTCTGGAGAATGTGACTATCGAGGCTAACCACTATGCAGGTGCTGTTGCTGGTTATGCTTACTCTGACATCACATACTGCTCAGTTGAAGGTCTGGAGATAGTTGTTACCCCTAACGAGGTTGCAACTCGCGCTACTACTTACGACAATGGCGACAAGGTCGGCGGTATCGTAGGTTATGTTGGCGAGGATGGCTACACTATCAGCTACAACAGCATTGATGGCGCTCAAATCACAGGTTACCGTGATATCGGTGGTATCGCCGGTGCTGCATACATCAAGGAGTGTAAGAGCAATAAGGTTTATGGCACTACTATTACCGTAGACCAGGAGACTAACTTCTACGGCAGAAAGAAGATCAATACCGGTAAGGTAGTAGGTCGCCTGCTCGGTGGCACCATTGGTACTAATACCACAAGTTCAAACATCAAGTTTATCTACAAGCCTGCTGATTTGGAGTATCTATCTGTTGAGGATGTACTTGACTACAAGAGTGGTGCTGCAATCAAAATTAAGGGTTGGGTAGTTGCTACTTGTACTAAGGGTTTCGTTATTTCCGACGAGTCACAGGCTCTGTTGTATGTTTTCAATCCTAAGACATATCCTAAAGTTGGTGATGTGGTAACCGTATCAGGTTCTGCAAGCACTTATGGCAACAGCAAGTTGGTTCAGGTAAATAGTGGTTCTGTTGTAACTGTTTTGGCTGAGGAGGAGCCTAAAAATGTTATATATCCAGAGGTTGCAAACCCTATGACTGCCGAGGAGGTTGATGCTTACTTTGAGCAAAATACCCGTATCTATACAAAGATTAGGGGAAAACTCATCGTTAGTGGAGACTATGTGAACATTGACATTCCTGGAGCCAAAGTACAAGGCTCAGTAATGTATCCAGATGATGACCTTATGGCACTTGCTAAGACTCTTGAAGGTGCAATTGTATATGTTGAGGGTTACGCGATGTATACTTATAACGGTTATATGAACATCTGTACCACTGAGATTTACGATGCAAAAGAGGAGACTAATTGGGGTATTGTAGGCGAAATGACCGAGTGGGGTAACACCGGCATAGATGATATACGCATGTATACTTATAACGATGGCTTTGCATTTGCAAGAGGTGTTGAGATAAAGAATAATACCGCGCCTGAGAACCAGGGTTTCAAAATTCGTGCATACAACGACAAGACTTGGAACAACGAGACCAACTATGGTACTAACGATGTAAAGATATACTCTAATATGCCTGTACCTGTATATACCGGTGGTGGTAGCGGCAACATTATCCCTGTTGAGCCTGGTACTTACGACATCTACTTTGACATTGTAAACTTTGACAAGGTATATGTAATGGAGGCTGGCAAGAGTATTGATGAGGCTATAGAGTACGACAAGTTTGAGGAGCCTAAGCCTGAGTTGTATGAGCATACTTGGAGACTTGTAGGTTCATTCAACGGCTGGAACCCTAATGACGACAACTACAAGTTGACCCTTACCGAGAACAAGAAATGGGCGACTACTTTGATTAGACTCGCTGAAGATGCAGAGCTTAAGTTTACTGCTGATGGCAAATGGGACTACAACTTTGGTAGCAGTGTGACTGTTGAACTTGGCAAAGAGTATACAACTACACAAGGTGGCGCTAATATCAAAGTTCCTGCAGGCAACTATGAGGTTAAATTCTCAATGTGCGACCACCGCTTTGTGTTCAAGAAGGCGATTTTAACATCCACACTCTCTTTCGCTGACAAGGCTAATAGAAACGAACAAACAACCACTCAGCAGGTTTGGAGTCAAAATGGCGTTACATTTATAAATGAAAAGGCAGCCTCTACGAACAATGTTGCTAACTATGCAAACCCTGTAAGACTTTACCAGAACTCTAAGGTAACTATTGAGGTGGATGGACTTATTCAGCAAATTGTATTCGATTGCAATAGTTCATCTTATGCATCTTCACTCAACAAGTCTATCACATCTGGCGACACTGTAACCGTTGACGGAGATAAGGTAACTGTAGTTTTGGCTACTCCTGCAAGTTCGTTTGTAGTACCTAAGTTAAGTGCTCAGGTACGATTGGATAGCTTAGATGTTACATACGAGTGGTAATCCACAGAAAAAGTCAAACAAAAACCTGCCCAAAAAGGCAGGTTTTTTATTATATATATTGGTATAACTACCTCTTCTTAAAGCGGATTGCCATAATAAGAGCAAAGACTATCAGCATAAGCGAGTATGAGACGAGACGGAAGCCCTCAATATTAGAACCAACATAGGTCTCGTATGGATACATCTCATTAAACAGCGAGCTGGCATCCCAAATCATAGAGAAGGTGGTAAAGAGGGTTAGATAGAAGAGTAAGTTATTCATTCGCTGGTCATCGCGCTTTTCGCGATTATCTTTCTGTTGGGCAATCATCTGATAGAGTCGCTGTTTTTCGCCGAGAATTTCTAAGCCCTGCTCCATAGAGCGATGGATAAGTCGTGGCAGAAAGTTATACGACACATTATCAAACCAACAGCTATACTCAAAGTCATCAAATTCAGACAAGAGCTTATCTGCCCGTTTATGGCTGATACGGAAGTCATTATTGAGGCGGAAGAGGTAGAACTTGACAAACAGTTCGCTCACATAGAGCATACCGAAATAGTTATCAATCCAATTTGCCACATTGCCATCCGAGATATGATGACCGAGCATAGTAAAGGTATCGAAGAGCGAGAGCGCCTTCCAATTATTAAATACCGACACCTTGCCATCTTGCATAATCTTATCAAAGTAGCTCTTTGATGACGAAAAGTCATCCTCAGGGTTATAGGAGCCAATAGGAGCTAAAGTTCCCAACTCAAAGAGCAACTTATCCGAGGAGTCGCAACTCCAATCTTTACCGTCAACAACAGCTATCTGGAACACCTTGAGTTTATTTCCATACTCCACAAGGCGGTAATAGCAATCATCTTTCTCTAACGCCGCAACATCCGGAACTGAGAGAGCATTGGCTCTATATACTTCCATAATAGGGTCGAGTGCCACAGTTGTAAAGTCCTTATTATCAGCTGTTAAGCTATCAATAGCCCTAAGACGCGATATGACAGCGGTAATATCATTATCGCAAGCCTCCATATCGACTCTAATAGCAAAAAGGCACATACCAAAAGGCGCCTGGTAGAGTGTAACATCGGCAACAGTGGTTGTGACCGAGCGGATATTATTCCCCCACCCCACCTTAACAGCAATGGTACTCTCTACGGGCAGCACAAAGCGGTGTATAGTATTTTTATTTGCGCCAAAGCAGAAATCAACAAACTCCGGATAGTAGTAGTTGCTACTCTTAGCTCGCTGCTCGTCGTTCATATCAATGCTTCGCCAGCGGCTATCTAAGGTCATCACACCCTTTGTTCTCCTTATCGAAAAGGCGCCACATAAAAAACCTGTATATTTCATAATATTACGGTATATATCCCACAAGTTAGCTATAAATCGTATTACAAAGTTAATTATTTTTCGGATATTTAATACATTTCTATCATAATATTGCTATATTTGTAAAACTTCTCATAAAACTACACCCTATGAACAGCTACATCTACCTTAGAGAGTTAACAGCCGAGGAACAGCAGCGCACAGACCTTCTTGTAGACAAAAGTATTGAAGCTCTACCCTACACCCTTGCTGCGCCAATAAAGCGTATGTTTGACCATACGGCAGCAAATGAGTATGGCAAGGCGATGAATTATGCGCTCGACTTTGTAGAGATGTCGACTCAGTACATATCGGTAGTATTACTTGTACGACTGATTGAAATAGAGCGTTCTCTACCAGCTGAGCAGAGGCGTGTGGAGCGTGTAATTCTCAAAATAGACAACAAGCGTCCACTATCGTTAGGCGACTGGATAAACGATATTCTCACACCGTTACTTATAGCGGCAAAGGAGCGTATGGGCGAGGATGAGTTGGTAAAGAGCCTTACAACACATCTGCTGCGCAAGCAAACTTGTGTACTTTTGGGCGACAAGCGCGAGCCGAGCGTAGTACAAATTCGTAATGAGTATCGAGGACACAGCACTACCCTATCAGAAAATATCTATCGCGGGGTAATATACACCTTAGAGCCTAAGATTTTGACTATACTCCGAGCTGTAGAGCCTCTGTGGAGCTATGACTTCTACTCCATACCGGCTGTAGGTAAAAAGTTAAACCACAAAGGCGCAGGAACAAGCATAGAGAGCAGCAGCGACGGCGAGGAGGTGGAGCACTACTATATAAGCAACAAAGGCAAAGTGACAGACCTCTATCCGCTGATGTTTGTGGGAGAGCAGGGTTATGTATATGTCTTTCAGACTCTCAAGGAGGAGAGCATCTGCTACATATCCTCCAATGAGGATGCGGTAACATACAACGACGACAGCCGCAACGATGTTTTCGATGCGCTTCTACAGCAGGTAGCGCCACACTTCGATATCTCCAAAGACCTAAATTGGGAGCAGATGTCTGCCCTTGCTCGTGGCGAGTCGGAGCGTTTCTTAGCACGCATATACCGTGAAAAGAAGTACAACCGCGAGTTATTTGTAGACCGTAAGCAGATTTCGGCTGCCTTAGAGAAGTTTTACAACAGCACAAGCACACTCTTTCCACTTCTTGGCGAGGCTGGTCAAGGAAAGACAAACCAACTCTGCTTCTGGACAGAGAGACTTATTGAGGAGGGCAAATGTGTACTTATATTCTCAAGCACAGACTTTGCCTCGGCATCGCTTGATAGCCGCCTAAAGACACTCTTCGGATACTCACCGCGCAAAGATATAGTGCGTCTGATAGACAATCTACACGAAAAAGCGGTACAGAACGACGAGTATATATACATCTTCTTTGATGCCATAAATGAGTGTTTGCGTTACAAAGACGAGGAGCAGACTATGGGTGTTGTGGCGCTCTATAACGCCATTATACGCATATTTATCAGCGAGAAGTACAGTCGTTTTAAGGTTGTGGCAACCTGTCGCAGCTACACCTACAAGCACGCCCTGAGTCGCATAGCACAGCAACATCAAGCCTTTACCTTTGCGCCGGCAAATGACCGCGAGTCTGCCATACGAGGTTTTACATCGCAAGAACTTGAAAAGGCGTATAGCATCTACCGCGAGCTCTATCAGATGGACTCCGACTTTGAGGCGCTGACTCCAACGGCAAAGATACGACTCAAGGACCCGCTGATACTTAAGGTTGCCTGCACCTCGTATCTATGCAAGACTCTACCGGAGCATAGTCGCGACTTTACATCAGTGGCGCTGTTTAACAAGATGTTCAACGACATAGCCACCTCATACGCAGGCAAGAAGCAGTGTCAGATTATCGAACTTATAGCAGAGCATCTGCTCAACGAGTATGAGCGTGGTATAGCTTCCGACAGCATCTCCGAGAGTGAACTCAAGCGGGCATTAAACGACCCTACAGAGCCTCTATATCAATTGGCAACGCTGATATACAAGCGCGACGGCATATCGGTAGCCTATGCCGAGTTGATGAATAAGCCTGAACGACCGGTATTGCGTATTGCCGAAGATGCAGATAGTGGCGAGCGACAAATACAGTTTATATACGAGCGTTTTTTGGAGTATGTTATGGCGCGTGTATTTGTTAGCCGAGAGAGTAACAAAGGGGCTATAACTACGCCGATACCTCCACACGCATATATGCGCTCTCTATCTAATGCAGCAGGCAGTGTGGTCTATATGGGCGCTATGCGTAATGCTTTAGCGATAGATATTTTGCGCACAAACGACTTCTCGACCGTCATCTCAATGATGCGCGACCATGCTGACAACTACGAAGTCACTCTGCTGGTCGGCGAACTAAGCAATACACTGATTGTCGAGAACTATGAGAAGCAGATTTTTGAACTTATCGATATACTTCTTAGCACCGATATAGACAACAGTCCGGCACTGACTCAGGAGCTCAATCAAATAACAAAACTTATTGAGAGCAACAAAGCCACCGAGCAGATTATCGAACGCCACAAGCAGTTGCAGGCGGCATTACTGCCTGTAATACGCTTACGCAAGAATGCCACGATATCGACCCTAAACGGACTATTTGCCACAGACTACTTCAACGAAGGGCTATATATTGACGACCCTTATAGGCTGTTATGGCGCCTTATGGACGAGCCGATATCAGAGGTTAAGAACGATGCGGTAATGTATATCTACTACCTCTCGGTTCGTCAATATACATTGGACTACTCGCCACTGAAGCAGAACATAGCCGAGCAGATTGTCAGCCGAATGTATGAGAAGATTAGGTCTAAGTCACTGCTACTCAACATTGCTATAGCCAACAAGCGCAACTCCCTATTTTCGCTCTTAGAGACGGCTATACGACTAACTGTGCTGATGATTATCGACACCCTACTATCTAAAGAGGAGAATAGTCGTGAGCGTGCAGCGATGTTGGTAGACCATATACGCTCGATATTTAACCATATTACGGGCAACCTAACCCTTGTAAGGGTCATTATGCCATTCCTACAATTCGTTCTACGCAAGCAGCTAACATTCCAATCAGCCTATGTGAACAACATTATCGAGTATCAAGGTTTTTGGAACGATGATATTGTACCAAAGCTCTCTACTGACGACAAGTGGAGCCGCACGACTATGAGCCATTTACTACCGATGTTGCACTACCACAGCCACAGTGAGGTGGAGAAGAAGCAGTTTGCGGAGTGCTACAAAGCGCTACATCCGGCTATTATTCAAGCCTACACGACAGGCGACAGTATGAGTTACTTTGTCTTGGAGCGCATTATGGTAATTATGGGCGTTGCCGATTGGCAGAATATTCGTCCTGTGGTAACTACGGTCTTTGAGCAGTGCCAGCAGAGCGAGTGGAGAGATTACACTCAAATGTCACTCCTCTACAGCCTATATCAGACAGCCGTATATGCGCCTTTTAACCGAGAATTGATAGATATCTATGGACGCGAGGCTGAGGATTGGACTCTACGCACGAAGGGTCTATTCCGTGCCCGCAACAGCCACAAAGCCAATACACTTGGATTATACAAGCGTAATGTAATGAATTGGTATGCCGTAGTCTACTGCACCCACGCCTCAGATGGTAAGCCTTTGGAGGGGGATGAGCGTTGTGTGCCGCTCTTCTACGATATGCTTGACCGAGCTATTGCCGAGAATGACAAGCTACTGTTATTCCACCTTATAGAGAATATCTCCGAGCTGATTTCCGACTTCGGATATATCCATACGGCACTTGATTTGTTGCTCCACATCATCAAGGCATACAATACCAGCCTGAAGGTCGACAGGCTTGATAGCGTGGAGGTTAATCGTGACGGCATATACACCCAAACGCTTGTAGGTTTGATAGGCAATACCTTAAGTACCGCCAAAAACTACTTTGCCGACGAGGTAGACAGCTTTATCAAGCGTGATATTGTTGGCTTAACATTCCCAGGCGTTGCCAAATATAGAGAACAAATTCTATCATACAACCCAAGCGGAGAGACCCTATCGGACCTCTTTACACACAAGTTTGGCAACTTCTTGATGTGGTCGCTGCTACACGAACCGGCAATACAAAACTTTGCTATACAGGCTATGGAGAGCGCAGTAGATACAAAGGACTGCTTTGCGTGGTTTGACAAGGTTATCAGAATATTAATCAAAGAGATGTTTAACGCGAAGGTATGAAAAAAGTTATGATTATTCTACTCGTTCTAATTACCATATGGGTCGGGGCATCATTTACAAGAGCCCTGCTAACCAAAAAGGGGGAGTCAACGGCAGTACTGACCATCACCGGTCATAGAGGTGGTGCCGAGTTAGGATTAGAGAACTCCTTAGAGTGTGTGGAGCGAGGTATGGCTGCCGGAGCAACCTCTATAGAGGTGGATGTGCATATTACAGCAGATGGAGAGATTGTGGTCTGCCACGACCCTACTGTTGACCGCACAACAAATGGTAGCGGAGAGATAAACAATATGACGCTGGAGCAAATTAAGGCTCTAAGGCTTATTGACCAAAATGGCAATATTACCCAACAGCAAGTACCAACTCTTGAGCAAGTTCTTGAGCTTATAGATGGTAAGGTGGAGCTATTATTAGAGATTAAGCGCAAAGGGGGTAACAACCAAGGCATAGAGGAGGCGGTGCTCAAAATTCTCAAGCAGCACAATGCCCTACCATATACCGTCATACAGTCGTTTGACGACAGTGTTTTGGAGTCTTTGCACGCCTTAGACAGCGATTTGAAACTCGAAAAGTTACTCTTTGGCAAGTTTATAGGTATACCCGTAATCTTTGACGGCACCTTCAGCTACTTCTCCGCAGAGAAGTACAACTACATCCGTTCATTCAACTTTTACCACAAAGCCCTATCTGCCGGACTATCGGAGTATCTGCACAAGAGTGGTTACCGCACCCGTATATGGACCCTGGATGACCCGAAGAAGGTACCACAAATAGCCTTAGAGGGTGTTATAACAGATAGACCCGACCTATTTTAAGAACAATAAAGGCTGTCCCAAGAAGTTCTCTTGCAGACAGCCTCTATTTTAGGTATAACCTACGCTATACGAATGGGAGCTTAACAACCTCAGCCTTAATCAGACGGTCGCGGATAACCACAGCAATGGTGGTGCCAACCTTAGCATACGGCGTTTGAACATAGCCTAAGCCGATACCCACATTAAGGGTTGGTGACATTGTTCCGGAGGTTACCACACCAATAGGATTACCCTCTGTATCTGCAATCTGATACTCGTGGCGCGGAATACCGCGGTCAATCATCTTAAAGCCAACCAACTTACGCTCTACGCCATTAGCCTTCTGAGCTGCTAAAACATCGCGGTCTACAAACTCTTTACCCTCAACAAACTTAGTAATCCAGCCTAAACCAGCCTCAATAGGCGAAGTGGTGTCGGAGATATCGTTACCATAGAGGCAGAAGCCCTTTTCAAGGCGAAGTGTATCGCGCGCACCAAGACCGATATTTTTGAGTCCATACTCCTCGCCGGCAGCCCATAGAGCATCCCACATAGTCTTAGCATCGGTGTTGTGCAGATAAATCTCACAGCCTCCTGCGCCGGTATAACCGGTAATAGAGAGGATAGCATCACAGCCGGCAACACTCATCTGTCGGAAGGTGTAGTACTCCATATCCTCAACAGGCTCAGCGCACATCTTCTGGACAATCTTCATCGCAAGTGGACCCTGAACAGCCAACTGACAGATACGGTCCGAAGCGTTCTCAAGCTCTACGCCCTCGCGCATACCAAACTCAGCACCATATTTGAGAATATGAGCCCAATCTTTGTCCACATTGGCTGCATTTACGCAGAGCATATACTTTGTATCGCTAAAACGGTAGACAAGCACATCGTCAACAATGCCGCCAGCCCCATTAGGCATACAAGCATAGAGCACCTTGCCGTCATAGAGTTTTGAGCAGTCATTGGACATAATTCGTTGCAACAGAGCAAGCGCATTTTCGCCCTTAACCCAAATCTCGCCCATATGACTAACATCAAACACGCCAGCGCCATTACGCACAGTAGTGTGCTCATCCTTGATGCCCGAAAACTCTATAGGCATATTATAACCCGCAAACTCCGCCATCTTAGCGCCTGCGGCAATGTGATAATCGGTAAACGGTGTAGTTTTCATCTTAGGTTTATTCTATAATTGGTTAATATTCTATTTTGCTGGTCGCTTAAAGCCGATACGAGGGCAGCGGGTAAACTCTTTGGTACGGTCGAAGAGGTAGCGGTATGTGGTGTGCATCTTATGACGGGTAGCGCAGACATAACGCTCTATCATCTTATTCATAACAGGGTTAAAGTCGCCAATCCAAGCAAACTCCACAGTCTTATAGTGGTTGCGGTCGGTTTGAATATAGGTCTCAAGAATATGGCGCATCATACAACTCTCGATACCCTTACCCTGATACTCAGGAGTGATACCGAAGATAACTCCAAAGATACGGTCCGAAGCCTTTCTAACCTTCAAATCCCACATCAGGCGCAACTTCTCAATAATACCGAAGCGACCGTTAAACTTACCGATAATACGGTTAAGGTCCGGCACCATAACAAAGAAACCGATAGGCTCGTCATTAAAGTAGGCAAAGAAGATGATATTTGGGTCAATGATAGGTTTGAGAGTATTGACCAAATTGTGCGCCTCCTCCTCACTCATAGGGCGAACTCCTGTAAAGAGTGACCACGCCTTATTGTAGATTATTCTCAGGTTCTGTGCAGCCTCCTCAAGGTCTGTATGACGAATATCCTCAAAGCGATAACCAGGTGTAGCCATTACACGCTTTGCCTTCTCAAGGACAACATCGTTCAAACGGTCGTCATACACACGCCACAGATATGAGTTTTGGTTAAAGTAGTTCTCAAAGCCGTAGTTTTCAAAGAGCTCCTTATAGTAAGGTGGATTGTAAGGGTTGGCATAGAGCGGTTGGAACTGATAACCCTCAACCAACAGACCCCACCACGCATCGCGCGAACCAAAATTGATAGGTCCGTCCATAGCCTCCATACCGTGGTCTGCAAGCCACTTGCGGGATGCATCGAACATCATATTTGCCACCTGCTGGTTATCGATGGACTCAAAGAAACCACAACCTCCGGTAGGTTGCTCGTAGTCCTCGGTAGTATCCTTATCGTAGAATGCAGCTATACGACCCACAGCCTGGTTGGTATCGGTATCTAAAACATACCAACGAATAGCCTCGCCGTGTCTGAACTTCTTATTCTTCTCAGGGTCAAAAACACGAAGAATATCGCTATCGAGAGGACATACCCAATTGCGATTTCCTTTATAAATTGGGCGGTCAACATACAACCAGATTTTCTCGTCGGCTCTGGTCTTTACCTCTTTAAGAATGTAATTTGCCATAATATATCTCTTGTTATTTTACAATCTCTGCAAATAAATCGTACTCATCAGCATCGGTTAACAACACCGTATAGAAGCGTCCGCGCAACAATCGTTTACCGGCAGCAGGGATAAGTATCTCTTGGTCTACCTCCGGAGAGTCGTACTGACTACGGGCTATATAGTAGTCGCCTCGGCGCTCATCGACAATCACACGCTCAACACTACCTACGCGAGAGGCATTGTTCGCCAACGACACAGAGCGCTGGATATCCATAAGTTTGTCTACACGATAGTTCTTAACGCGCTCTGGCACATTGTCCGTAAGTTTCTCGGCTGAATAGGTCCCCTCCTCCTCCGAATAAGGAAAAACGCCGAGCCTCTCAAAGCGCTGCTGACCAACAAAGTCACATAGCTCCTCAAAGTCCTCTGCGCTCTCATTTGGATAACCTACAAGCATAGTGGTTCGGATAGCTATATCGGGTATAGCGGCACGCAAACGCTCTATAAGAGCAAGGGCTTCGGCTTTAGTATGGCGGCGATGCATCAACGAGAGCTGATTATCCGAGATATGCTGAAGTGGAATATCGAGATACTTACAAATCTTAGGCTGACGAGCCATTACATCGATAACATCCTGAGGAAAGTCGGTCGGGTAGGCGTAGTGCAGGCGTATCCACTCAATACCCTTGACAGCACACAGAGCCTCAAGCAGTTGGGCTAAACGGCGCTCGCCATAGAGGTCCATACCGTAGTAGGTGGTATCTTGAGCGATAACCATAAACTCCTTAACACCCTTTGAGGCGAGCTTTTCAGCCTCCTCAATAAGTTGCTCCATAGGTACAGATATATGCTTACCGCGAATATAAGGTATGGCGCAATAGCCACAACGCCAATTACAACCCTCAGAAATCTTAAGATAGGCATAGTGCTTAGGGGTAGAGAGTTCTCGCTCGGTAGAGGTGTTACTATACTGAGCACCCAAAGCCTTAACCACGCCAGCAAGGTCTTTAGCACCAAAGTAATCATCTACTTCAGGTATCTCTTCTCTCAGCTCGTCTGCATAGCGTTCACTTAGGCAGCCGATAACAAACAGTCTATCTATAAGACCGGCATTTTTGGCTGCTACAGCGCTAAGTATCATATCTATACTCTCCTGCTTGGCATCGCCTATAAACCCGCAGGTATTGATAACCACAATCTTGGCATCGGTCTTATCGCTGTCATAGACAATCTGATAGCCCGCCTGAGCAAGTTGTGCTGCAATATGCTCCGAGTCTACGCGATTTTTAGCACAACCGAGGGTTATAACATTTATCTTCTGCATAGTCAACTATTTTCCAAATAGCGCCCTTACAAACTCGTGGCGGTCAAAAATCTTGAGTTGGTCGATACCCTCGCCAATACCGATATAACGCACCGGCACGCGGAAGCTGTCGCTAATACCTATAACCACGCCACCTTTAGCTGTACCATCGAGCTTAGTGATGGCAAGTGAGGTAACTTTGGTGGCAGCCGTAAACTGACGCGCCTGCTCAAAGGCATTTTGACCTGTAGAGCCGTCCAATACCAACATAACCTCATGAGGAGCATCGGGGATGACCTTAGCCATAACATTGCGTATCTTGGTCAGCTCGTTCATCAACCCCACCTTGTTGTGCAGACGACCTGCGGTATCTATCAACACTACATCGGCACCATTGGCAACAGCGCTCTTAAGGGTATCATAAGCCACCGAAGCGGGGTCGGAGCCCATCTGCTGGCTAACCATTGTAGCTCCTGCACGCTCAGCCCACACCGCAAGCTGGTCTATAGCTGCGGCTCGGAAGGTATCGGCAGCACCGATATACACCTTTTTGCCGGCTCTAACGAGCTGTGCCGCTAACTTACCTATGGTAGTGGTCTTTCCGGCGCCATTTACGCCCACGACCATAACCACATAGGGCATACCGGGCTTAACATCCAAACCGAAGTTCTCACTCTTACCCTCAGCCTCCTCCATAAGCTGTGCAATCTCGTCGTAGAGAATATTTTGCAACTCCTCTGAGCCAATATACTTATCACGCGCCACACGAGCCTCTATGCGGTTGATAATCTTCACTGTAGTATCCACACCGACATCCGAGGTAATGAGCACCTCCTCCAACTCGTCAAGCACCTGAGTATCTACCGTAGAACGACCCGCTACGGCACGAGCTATCTTAGAAAAAAAGCCCTGCTTGGTCTTTTCAAGACCGGCATCAAGTTCCTTGCGCTCCTGCTCAACATCTGTGCTCGGCTGCTCTGAAGTCTGTTTCTTATTCTTAAAAAGGTCAAAAAATCCCATAACAATATATAAATATCCTCGCAAATATACTAAAAATTACTATATTTGTAGCACTAAATCTACGAAAATGAAACCATCTACAATATTTACGCTCATTTTAGCCTTACTAACACTCTCTGTTTCAGCTCAAGACCTACTTGTTAAACGCAATGGCGAGCAGCAGCGCGTAAAGGTTCTCGAAGTATCTAAAAAGAGGGTTAAATATGTGCGGTATCGTACCAATGCGCCAATATACACACTGCCCGTCAACGATATTGAGTATATCGAGTACTTGGACGGCGAGCGTGAGTACTTCGGCAAAAAGGGCTCTTCGAGTCCAAAACCGACAGTTATAAACATCGTAACCCATAACACCGTTACAGCCGAGCCTACAGCCGAACTATACAGCATAGGCTCACTATACGAAAAAGATGGTGTTAAAGGCATCGTCATCGCCACCACCGAGGGTGGAGCCCACGGAACAATTATGTCTTTGGATGAGGGCGAAGAGCCGTGGTCGACAATTGAGCGCAAAAAGCTCCAAAGTTGTGGTTGCCAAGACCGCCTTGACGGACGAAAAAATATGGCGGCTTTAGAGGCTTTTATCTCCTCACATTCTCTTAGCTGGGAGCACTTCCCTGCTGCGCAGTGGTGCCGCAATAAGGGTGAAGGGTGGTATCTGCCCGCCATTACAGAGGTATGGCAGTTAGGCACTATAGTCAATGGTGGCTCCCGTACCCATCCGCGCCGAAGTGTCCGCAAACAGTACAACGAGCTACTCAAAGCCTGCGGCGGCAAGCCTCTCAACGGACTGATGTTCTACCACTCATCTACCGAGGCTCAGAACCCTAAGTATTCCACATACTCGCACTGCAACGCTGAAGAACCACATATCGGCGAGGGTGCAAAAAGTGACCGCCTCTTTGTCCGCGCATTTTATAGGTTCTAAGAGGTCTTATCGCCACCATTGGTGTGCAAGTTCGGCATATTTTTAGGTCTATGGATATGATATATCGAGCCTAAAGAGTGGGTTTTCGATATCGGTATGTGACTCTTTGACAGCCTGCCACATTTTAGCGACAACATCGGGGTAATCTGAGGCGAGGTTCTTCTCCTCACGCACATCAGAGTTGATATCGTAGAGCTGCATATCCACGCAGCCATCTGCCACACCCTCAACAAGACCCTTCCATCGACCCATTCGTACGCTTATCCAACCCCTATCATTGCGGAACGGAGGAAACTCCCAATAGAGATATTTATGCTCTTTTTGGCGCCTATTTAACAGCGTTGGCAGCAGTGAGATACCATCTGTTGTCGGAGCCTTAACACCGGCAATATCGCACAATGTAGGCATTAAATCGGGAAAGTAACCGATATGGTCACTCACGCGCGGTTTAATCTTATCGCCCCACGCCACAATAAAAGGTATGCGGATACCGCCCTCGTGTAAAGAGCGTTTTGTCCACCCCTTATCGCTACGAAATGGATGTGCGCAGTCGAACCAATTGGTGTTGGTATAGGCATTATGCGTAGGTCCATTATCGCTGGTAACCATTATTATGGTATTGTCGTACAACCCCTTAGACTTAAGAAAGTCAACCAACTTACCGATTTGGAAATCTAAGTAAGATATCATTGCTGCGTATGTAGCTTTTGGATAACGCGTTGGAAAGTAGCCCTTGCCGCGATATACAGGCTCCTCATCGCCATATTTTGCCACATATTTTGCCACCCACTCATCAGGAGCTGTCAGGGCACTATGCGGAATGGTGGTAGTCCACATCAAGAAAAATTGCTCTGCGGCATTACGCTCTATAAAGCCCTCAATATGGTCATAAATAGCATCCGGACTATAAGTTTCGCCCTTGAATTTACTATAACTTTCAACCTTATAAGGGTCTGCACCACTATCTAAGCGGTCGCCTAAGTCCATTGACGGGTTATTGGTATACTCGCGCTCCAAGCCGTTATATAGAAATGGAGGGTAGTAACACTGCGCCATACGCTGGCACAGATAACCATAAAAGTAGTCAAAGCCCATATCTAAAGGTGTGCTCTTTGACAGAGGACCACCCAAGCCCCACTTACCTATCATCGCCGTTTTATAGCCCGCCTCTTGCATAATGGTGGCTACGGTCGTTGTCCCTGGCGCCAAAGGAGCCTGACCCTCCAACTCCGGATGTTGGCGCATAGCATTAATACTCCACACATTACCCCTGCCAACCATCTCGTCATTGGAGCGTATCTGCGCGTGCCCTGAGTGTAGTCCCGTCATCAAACAGCAACGAGAGGGTGCCGAGACCGGTGCCCCTGCATACATATCGGTAAAACGCACACCTCGCTGAGCAAGAGCATCAATATTGGGAGTCTCTATTTTACTCTGCCCATAGCATCCAAAATCGCCATAGCCGGCATCATCCAACAGAATAAAAATCACATTGGGGCGTTGTTTTTCTGATGTTCTCTGACTCTTTACGGCTGCCTTAACCTGAGTATGCGACAAAGCTACTGCCGAACATAACAACAATGTAGATGCAGATATTGCACTCTTTTTCATAGACTTATACGGTTATTGATTACAAATGTAGCAATTTTTCCAAAAAGATTTGCACCATTTCCACATTTTTTTATATCTTTGCACTCGCAAACAGAAAAGAATAACTTTAGGACCCATAGCTCAGTCGGTTAGAGCAGCGGACTCATAATCCGAAGGTCGTGGGATCATGCCCCTCTGGGTCCACAAAGGGCGGTTACAGCGATGTAGCCGCTTTTTTTGTCTTTATACCCTCACAGAGAAGCGTACTGAGTCTACAAAAACGAGGGCTCAGCATACTTGCGTATGTGAGCCTCTCGGTTATCATTGTGTTTCGGCAGCATATACTGCCATAGTGAGCTGACTATTTTACCTCCTCAAACTCTACATCCTCAGGCTGTCCGCCACCCTGCTGCGAACCCTGTGTAGCAGATGGGTCTGCCTGCTGTGCGCCCTGAGCGCCCTGAGCTGCCTGCTGTGCGGCATATATATCCTGAGAAGCAGCCTGCCAAGCGTTGTTAAGCTCAGCGATAGCAGTGTCGATAGCAGCGATATCGCTATTCTTATGAGCCTCCTTAAGTTTACCCAAAGCAGCCTCGATAGTTGCCTTCTTATCGGCAGGTATCTTGTCGCCATACTCCTTAAGGTTCTTCTCTGTAGTGAAGATATTTGCATCGGCAGTATTTATCTTCTCGATGCGCTCCTTCTCCTTCTTATCCTGCTCCTCGTTAGCCTTAGCCTCGTCGCGCATACGCTGGATTTCAGCATCGGTAAGACCGCTGGAAGCCTCAATACGGATTTTCTGCTCCTTACCTGTACCCTTATCCTTAGCCGACACATTGAGAATACCGTTTGCATCGATATCGAATGTTACCTCAATCTGAGGCACACCGCGTGGAGCTGCTGGAATACCATCAAGGTGGAAGCGACCGATACTCTTATTGTCGCGTGCAAGTGGACGCTCGCCCTGGCATACATTAATCTCAACAGAAGGCTGGTTGTCAACCGCAGTAGAGAAGACCTCACTCTTGCGGGCAGGGATAGTTGTATTTGCCTCAATAAGCTTTGTAAACACGCCACCCAGAGTCTCAATACCCAATGAAAGTGGAGTAACATCAAGCAGCAACACATCCTTAACCTCGCCGGTAAGCACACCACCCTG
>JAZNTY010000022.1:0-18179 GCA_045592005.1 Alistipes sp.
GCACAAAGTTATAGGCACTCTTCATCTGGGGATTAAACAACATCCGAGTCTCAAACATCTCCTGCTGTGATGCTGAACCGAGCAGTATGCTTTGTAGATAAGCGGATGCAGAGCCCGCAGTATTGACATTTGAGGCATCGACAATAAGTTGAATAATAGGTGTTGTTTTCACTCCTGCTGCGGCTTGAGCAACTCGGCGGTCGTAGCCCGAAGCGAAGACTACCACCACTGCAACCTTTCCGGAACGGAGATATGTATCTATTTGGTCACTACCAATATACCCTTTGAATGTAAAATATTCGTTACGCGATAGCTTTTCGACAGCATCGCATACCCCATCAGTCCGTTCAGGGGCGACAACCGCGACATTGACATTATTTACCTCCGTAGATATTGCAAAGCCAAAGAGTATCATCAGCATAACAGGAATAAGCATCACAATAAGCATTGTGCGCTTATCACGAAGTATATGCAGTGACTCCTTTTTTACGAATGAGCCAAAGTTCTGTTTCATAGTCTACTCTGTTCTCTGTGCACCACGAGCCAAGATGCGAAATACCTCATCCATAGACTGAGCGGCAAATTGTTGTTTTAGGCGGGCAGGAGTATCGAGCGCACACACCTGACCATCGACCATAATAGATACGCGCGAGCAGTACTCTGCCTCGTCCATATAGTGTGTCGTAACAAATATGGTCGTTCCTCCCTCGGCAGCCTCGTAGATAAGCTCCCAAAACTGTCGGCGGGTCATTGGATCTACACCTCCTGTCGGTTCATCCAAAAAGACCACCTCCGGGCGATGTATTGTGGCTATAGCAAATGACAACTTCTGTTTCCAACCAAGCGGTAAAGAACCTACAAGGGTATTACGCTCTGAAGAGAAGTCTAATCGCGTCAACAACTCTGTAGCACGACTCTCAGCTTCACTCTTTGTAAGTCCATAGATACCCGCAAAAAGGTCTATATTTTCCCACACTGTAAGGTCGTTGTAGAGCGAAAACCGCTGACTCATATACCCAATATGGTGCTTTATCTGCTCGCCCTCTCGCATCACATCATAGCCCGCCACCGTGCCGCTACCGGATGTAGGAAAACTCAACCCACAAAGCATACGCATAGCCGTTGTTTTTCCAGCACCATTTGCACCCAGAAAGCCAAAAATCTCACCTCGGCGAACATCAAACGAAATATTATCTACCGCTGTAAAGTCTCCAAAGCGCTTAGTCAGTTTACGCACAGATATTACAACATCACTCATCTCTTCATCAGTTTAATAAACACATCCTCAATGGTTGGTTCCACCTCTTTGATTACAAGGTCATCAAAGTCGCTAAGCGAGGCTATAAATTGCGTTCTATCGAACTGCTCATCTACAACTAAATGGTGATACTCGCCAAATGGATAACACTCCATAACGCCACGCTGCACTCTTGCAGCCTCTAACAGTGCAAATGTGCGTTTTGAGTGTATACCGTAGAGTTTGGACTTAAAGCCACGAACAATATCTGTGGGGGTATCAACACCTAAGATATGCCCTTCATTACAAAGAGCTATGCGGTCACAACGGCTCGCTTCATCCATATATGGGGTTGATACAAGAATTGTAATTCCTCGTTGCTTAAGTCCTGCAAGCATATCCCAGAACTCACTGCGCGATACAGCGTCAACGCCCGTAGTCGGCTCGTCAAGAAACAACACACTTGGACTATGAATAAGGGCACAAGAGAGGGCGAGTTTCTGTTTCATACCACCTGATAATTTACCAGCTCTACGCTTACGGAATGGCTCAATCTGTTTGTAAATAGGCGCGACAAGGTCATACGACTCCTCGACCGCGACACCAAAGAGAGAGGCAAAAAAAGCTAAGTTCTCCTCCACCGATAAATCGGGATAGAGTGAAAATCGACCAGGCATATAACCTACACGCGAGCGAATAGCAAGGTAGTCTTTTACAATATCCAACCCATCCACCTTTGCCTCGCCACTATCGGGTCGCAGCAGTGTGGTAAGCAGTCGAAATAGTGTACTCTTGCCTGCTCCATCTGGTCCGATAAGACCAAATAGTTCGCCTCGGCTTACCGCAAACGATACACCCTTAAGAGCCTCTACTTCTCCGTAACTCTTCGCAAGATTATCTACTTCAATGGCATACATATTACAACTTCACTTCGCCCTGTAGACCAATTTTCAATCGTCCGTCATTCTTTACGGCAATCTTTACGGCATAAACCAAATTTGCACACGAGTCACGGGTTTGAATGTTCTTTGGAGTAAACTCACTCTGCGCAGATATCCAAGCGACACGACCCTCATAGTCATAACGCTTATCGCCACCAAAATCGGCAGTAACAGCAACCTCATCGTTTAATTTTATGTCTGCCAGCTGATCGGATGTAAAGTAAGCGCGCAGGTATATATTATCAAGGTCAGCGACCTTCATCAATGGTTTACCTACTGTTGCCAACTCGCCCGCCTCGGCATACTTTACCAGCACCGTACCACTTACAGGCGATATAATTTGGCACTTCATTATACGGTCTTTGAGTAACTCTATCTGCGCCTCTATAGCAGCTGCATTCTCGTTAATGGTTGCCGTATTCTTATCAAGAGTTGAGAGCGTTGCTGAGAGTTGAGCATCTAAAACAGTAATCTGCGCCTCAATGTCATCACGCTGCTTAGTGGTTGCAGCTCCGCTATGCAGCATTTTCTCAACACGCTGTAACTCAGCGCGTTGCTTTGCTATCTGTTCCTTCAACGAGGCAACTTGCGCTTTTACATCCGGACGAGAAGCAAGCAGCGCCGATTGCTGAGCTTGTAACTGCTTGCGCTGCAAGTGAAGCTGAACACTATCTATTATACCAACCAATTTGTCTGCTTCAACCTTCGCCCCCTCTGCAATATCAAAATTGAGAATTTTACCATTTGCCTCTGCCGAGACAACCACCTCTGTAGCCTCAAATGTACCTTGAGCATCAAACTCTGCCTCTCTGCTACACGATACTGCAAGTAGCGCTACGGCGATATATACAATTCGTTTCATATCCTATTGATTTAGTGTTGTTTTAAGTCTGTATGTTGCTTGTAAAAGTTCTATTTCGTGGGTGCTACGAGCCAGCATCGCATTTGTTTCGTCAGCAATCTTGTGTAATAAATCGGTCGCATCGATTACTCCATTTTCGAGTTGTGACTCTGCCGCCATACGCACACTACGGCGCAGTTCAACAATACGCTCATCGTCTGCCATCGCTCGGCGCAAGCGGGCAATCTCACCATCATCCTGCACAGTTTGCATTTGAGTATTAAAGAGGAAGATATCTCGCTGAACAGCAATCTGCTGCTCGGCAGTCTTGAGTTTTTCGAGATTGTTCTTCTTGGTATAAAACGCACCTATATTCCACGACATACGCACTCCGACAATGGCATTTGGTGTCCATTTTGCAGATATCATACTCTTGAACATATCCAACCCTGGATATCCATAGTAGCCTTGTGCAAATACCGAAAAGCGTGGCATAACAGATGTATTTATCGCCTTGTGTTGCGCTACCAACTTACTTGCCTGAGCCTCGAATAGACTCAACTCCGGTCGTGCTGAAGTGCGCGATTGAAGTTCTCGCATAGCTGGTCGCTCTAACTTTTCAGAGATGAGCTTTTGTCCGATAAAAACCTCCAACATACGACGAAAGCTTGCCCGCGAAGACTCCACTTGACCGAGGGTCTGTCTGGCAGTAAGCAACTCCGCTTCCACAGCATCAACATCGACCTGGCGCGCCACACCATTGTTATAATACACGCGCATACGCGAAAGGTTACTATCCAAAACAGCTATCAGCGCCTCTGTTTGCGCCACTCGTTCATCGAGCAACAAAATACCAAAATAGAGGTTATCTACTCTCGACTGCAAGTCGTAGAGCGATACATCAACACGACTACGCTGTTCGGCAGCCTCCGCCTCAGCAATAGCCTTGTTAGCTTTCGACCGACCGCCATCCCAAATATGCTGTGACACATCAATTGCAACCTTGTATTGGTCTTTACGAATACCAGCCATCTCCACTCCGTTAGCCTGCAAGATAGACTTGAAGACATCAGGATAGGTCGGTGTAGCAGACTGATAGGTCGCCTGACCTGACACCACTACCTGCGGTATCCATGCACGCGCCGCATTTGAAAGATTATACTGCTCAGTCTGCGAAATTAGGTTATACTGTCTAATATCGGGATAGCGCTCACAAGCCAAGCGACGACACTCGTCAAGAGACTGACCACTTGAGGTGGCGGTACAAATCACGGCAAACAGTGTTAGTAAAAACCGTTTCATATCTTACTGTTTTTTAATTCTTCTCAATATCGTTTCTACATTTTCAACCTTACGCGCTTCGAGAAATTTTTCTCTATCAGCCATCAACTCGCCCATTAACGGTTCCATAAACGGATAGGCAAGAAAGGTAAATATATTCATGGACATAATACTGATAAACAACATCTTAATATCAACTCCCTCTATCTCTCCTCGCTCGGCAGCAAAGTCTATTTCCGCCTGCAAATCACGATAAATCGTCTCGATGATTATCCCCGCACGCTTGTATAATACCTCATAACGCTCTGGACGAGAGATAATTTCGTTGATAATAAAGCGAGGCAACTGTGGATTTTGAGCAACAAAATCAAAATGAGCCTCAATACCACCTTTAATTCGTTCAACAATAGGCAACGATGGGTCACCCATTATAGCAAACATTGAGTGCGACATCGTTTCGAATTTCGCATCAACTATGCGCTCAAAAAGTTGCTCCTTTGTACGAAAGTAGTAGTGCAACATCGCATGCGTTACACCCGCAGTCTGAGCTATCGAAGTTGTTCGCGCACCGTCATAACCCTTTGCCAGAAACTCCTGTTCCGCCGCCACAAGTATCTGTTGTTCCGTAGTTTGCTTCTCCGTATTCTCCATATTCCAGCTATTCAACAACAATGTTTAACAATTTTGTTAGTACAAAACTATAAAATTTACTATTAAGTTCCAAACTTTGGGAAGCTAAAAATATCCATTTAGTGGGCGATAGAGTGGGCATTCGGTATTTTTACTGAATATTTTTAACAACAAACCGAATACCTTTGTGCTATGGATTTGTTTAAAATGTTAATGGAAGATGTGCGTATGCGCGAGGGATTAAAGGCGTGCATGAACTGTGGTGTATGTACCGCCATTTGTCCGGCAGCCGAGTTTTACGACTACGACCCTCGTCAGATTGTCGAGACCGTGCAGTCACGCGACAATGAACGCATTGAGGTTCTGCTGCGCAGCGAGACAATTTGGTACTGCGGACAGTGTATGTCGTGTCGTCCGAGATGTCCACGAGGAAATACACCTGGGTATATTATTCAAGCGCTGAGGTATCTATCTCAGAGGCTCGGTTACTTTACAGAGAGTGAAAAAGGGCGTCAGCAATTAGCTCTTAAGCGTACCATAGGTCACAATATCATTGCACACGGCTACTGTCTTGTGCCACAAGAGATTTTGCCTGACATGCACCCTGAGCAGGGACCGGTATGGCGCTGGGTACACAGCCACGACAAAGATATCTACCCTATCTTTACCTCCTCTTACCGTACCGAAGGTGCCGGAGCTCTACGCAAGGTAGACGAAAAGAGCATGGAGGAGCTGCACAACATATTTAAGCTAAGTGGTGGCAGTGACTTCTTTGACCTAATAGAGGAGCACTCCGACCGCAAGGCGCGCCAAATGGGATATGATGGCGCCACAGAGGAGTATTTACACGAAGTATTTACCAAAAACAGCGCTGAACAATGAAAAGAAGCAATTGGGAGGAGTATCAAAAATCTATTGCTGACGACCACTACTACTATGGTCGCAGTTGTATTCGTCAGAACTTTTTTCCAGGCAGCGAGAAGGCTTTTTTGGATATCCTAACCAACGACTTGGGTAAGGATATCTATGATGACCCGCTACACACCTCCTGCACAGGCATAGGTTACCATTCAGATATTGTACCTCTTGATACCATTATGGCGGTGGTTGCTCGCCAATTTGCCCTTATGGCAGAGGCTGGCTATGAAAACTTTACAACCTCGTGTATAACCTCCTTCGGCATATACACCGAAATGTTATCCACCTGGGAGGAGTTTCCTGAAACAGAGCAACGCGCCGCAAAGACACTATACGAAGCTACGGGGCGCAAGTTAGTAAAACCTAAAAATTTGGCGCACACATCGGATATAATGTTCCACCACCGCAAGCAGATAGCCCAAAGAATGGTTCGCCCACTTATAAATGTACGCACCGGAGAACCATTGCGCGTAGTAGAGCATATTGGTTGTCACTATGCTAAGATATTCCCTAAGAAGGGTATTGGCGGCTCGGAATTTCCCTATGTCCTTGCCGGCATGATTGAGTCCTGGGGCGGCGAGGTGGTCGATTATCCGGAGCGTCGCCACTGCTGTGGCTTTGGTTTTAGGAATTATTTAGTGCAGGCAAATAGAGGCTACTCTATAGCCAACTCACAGAAGAAGTTGGAGAGTATGGCTCCCTATCGTCCTGACTTTATTGTTTGCAACTGCCCTGGCTGCTCTATGTTTCTGGACAAATGGCAGTACACCATAGCCAAAATAAAAAGTACAACCTACGGAGCCAACGGTCAAGGCATTCCGGTACTGACATACGAAGAGATGGCAGGCTTAGTTTTGGGTTACGACCCATGGCTGTTAGGTATGCAGATGCATCAGGTTGATGTTGAGCCGCTATTAGAAAAGATGGGTGTGCAATATGACCCTGCCACTAAATATTTGGGTCGTAATGGTAAATATATAGGTAAACCTGAGCCTGCTGTAGTTAATGGCGACTGCGGTTCGGGCATATACAATATAAAAATATGAGTAGACGAGTTGTTATCGTAGGTGGAGGTATTGCAGGTATGCAGACCGCCCTTGCACTCAAAGCATTAGGCATAGAGCCACTGATTATTGAGCAGAGTAAACAGTTAGGCGGCAAAGTTGCCTCATGGCATCTGCTCTTTCCCACCTTCACTCCGGCGTCGGAGGTTTTGGCACCACTTATCCGTGCAGTGCGTCAAAATGGCATACAGGTGCGTTTAGGTTGTAAAGCAGAGGCTATAGAGCCAACAAAAGTTATCCTTACCTCAGGCGAAAGAATAGATTGTGGCGCTGTGGTATTATGTAGCGGTTCAACACTCTTCGATGCAAAGATAAAGGAGGAGTACGGATATGGCATCTACGACAATGTCTTTACCTCGGCAGATATTGAGAGGATGATGAACGAGGATAAGGTCACTAAGGCAGATGGCACACAACCTGAGCGTATAGCGATACTACACTGTGTGGGTTCGCGCGACGAGAAGGTGTGTCAGCGACACTGTTCAAAGGTCTGCTGTATAACGGGTGTAAAGCAGGCTATAGAGCTCAAGAAGCGTTTCCCAAAGGCTGAGATATTCAATTTCTATATGGATATTCGTATGTTCGGCGCAGGCTATGAGGAGCTTTATCGTCAAGCACAGGTAGAGTATAACATTCACTTTGTGCGAGGTAGAATCTCGGAGGCAAGCCCGCTTATGGACCATCGTGTGCAGATTAAAGCTGAAGATACTCTAACAGGCAGACCTCTGCGCATGTCGGTAGATATGCTTATACTGATGATAGGTATGCGCGCCAATGACGAAAACAACTTTTTCGCCTCCACATCAGGTGCAGAGCTCGCCGACAGTGACTTTTTCCGCCCGCGTAATATGTTTGCCGACAACACTCTAAGCACGCGTGAAGGCATATTCTTGGTTGGCACCATCTCTTCGCCTAAGACCATAGGACAGACTATGAATGAGGCTGTGGCAGCAGCCGGACGAGTAGCAGATTATCTGAATTATGGCAACTAACTTTGGTTTTTCGATATCCAGACCTCGCGTCATAGATGTTGACGCCAATAACCTGCGTAAAAGTCAGGATATTCTCAACACTATGCCCGAACTACACAGCTGTTTAGGTTGTGGTGCCTGCACTGCAAGTTGTACGGCTGGAAACCTCACATCATTCAACTTCCGCAAGGTTCACACCTTAGTGCGTCGCGGAGAGTATGCCGGCGCATATGAGGAGATGAATAAATGTATGCTCTGCGGTAAATGCCGCCTGCTCTGTCCGCGAGGCATTAACACTCGCGGAGTGGTTATGCTTATAAAACGAACACTTGGAGATTTTTAGCGATATGTTTTACGCACACTTTTGCATTCCCTTCATCGTCGGTACGGTAATATTGTTTATTACCATACTCTATCGCTACTTATCATGGTTCTTCGACCTGCCGAGGAGCGACAAACGACTTGTGCTTAAGGGTATTCCGACAGTTGCTACGCTAAAAGCTACGGCTGAGTGCATCAAAGAGTCGCTACTGCACATATCTATCTTCAAGGTAAATCCGGTGCTTGGTTATATGCACTGCTCACTCGCCTTTGGCTGGTTTCTGCTTATTGCAGTAGGTTGGATAGAGACAACGGTATACATGGGTGCGGAGTTTGTACCACTACAGGGACATGTCTTTTTTCGCTATTTTGCCACAAAAATAGAGCAGCACATCCCACTTTTTGACCACATCATGGACAGTCTATTGCTCTTTGTCCTCTCCGGTGTGGCTTTGGCGTGGTTTAAGCGTCTGCGTTCCCGTACCTTAGGTATGCGTCGCACTACAAAGCATACCGTCGGCGACCGTATAGCCCTAAGTTTCTTATGGTTTATATTCCCGACAAGACTTATTGCCGAGTCTGTCACCGCTGCCATATATGGCGGTGGTGGCTGGCTGACAGCTACCATAGGAGGAGAGTTGAACAAGCTCTTTTCGGCTCAATTCCTAAGTGCCATATACGAGCCTATATGGTGGTTATACTCAACAGTTTTGGGAATATTCTTCATAGCTATGCCTTATTCAAGGTATATGCACATATTTACGGAGATACCACTTATCTTTCTGCGAAACTATCGTCTAAAGGTCAGCGACAAAGTCAGCTCTTTGGACAACTTCTCAGTACAAGCCTGCTCCCGCTGTGGTATATGCATAGACCCTTGTCAACTAAATAGTGAGGTAGGACACAATAGCGTACAGTCGGTATATTTTTTGCGTGACCGCAGACAAAACAGCCTAACAATAACCACCGCCACAGACTGCCTTATGTGCGGTCGTTGTGCCGACCGATGTCCTGTAGGTATTGACCTAAATAGCCTACGACTTAATTCGCGCGCAGCCATGCGTAACCTGCCTAATGAGCGCCGCTATGACTACTTCAAGGGGCTTGACCGCTCCGAGGGTAGTGGCAAGGTGGGCTACTTTGCAGGCTGCATGACCTTGCTTACGCCCCATACCCTTACAGCTATGCAGGCTATTTTCGATGCCGCGGGCGAACAGGTTTGGTGGGCAGACCGTAATGGTGGAGTCTGCTGTGGTCGACCGTTAAAACTATCAGGCGAGACCGACTCTGCAAAAAAAATGATAGAGTTTAACACCTCTCTATTCCGCAAGCACGGTATAACTACTCTTATAACCTCCTGCCCTATATGTCTTAAGGTATTTAAGGAGGATTATAACCTTGAAGGTATAGAGGTGCTGCACCACTCGCAATATATTCTTCGCCTTATCAATGAGCAGCGGATAGCCCTCAATTCTTCCACCGCAGAGAGCTTCACATACCACGACCCATGCGAACTTGGTCGAGGCAACGGCATATACGAGGAGCCTCGCCAGGTTATTCGCTCCATAGGTACACTTATTGAGCCTAAGCATCATCACCGCAACTCACTCTGCTGTGGCTCCTCTTTAGCAAATACCGTCATTAGCGATAGCGAGCAACTGAAAATTTCTTCCTCTCTAACTCTTGAGTTGGAGGCTACGGGGGCTAAAAACCTTATTACCGCCTGCCCGCTCTGCAAAAAGGCACTGAGCAGAAGTTCTCGCCAGCAGATACGCGACCTAAGCGAAATTGTTGCATCTAATCTTAAAATATTATGAAACAGATTATCATTACCGTAATTCTTTGTGCTACAGCACTTATCGGCTTGCGTTTAGCTATGCCTAAAACAACTAACTCCTCTGTAATCGATGCTATCCACGCCCGTCGTAGTATCCGAGAGTATAAAGATACCCCTGTGGAGCACCAAAAGTTAGAGCAGATAGCCCTTGCCGGCATTGCCGCTCCAAACGCTATGAACCGTCAGGCGTGGGCTATACGCATTGTCGACAGCAAAGAGTGGATAGATAACTGCACCGCAGTCTTTGTTGAAGAGGTTAAAGATACCTCTTTAGGCAAACACCTGCTGACCCCTGAGTTTAAGAATATGTTCCGTAACGCTCCGGCTGTAATTTTTGTTGCCGCAGAACCAAATGCCTATGCTGGCGTAGATTGCGGTCTTTTGGGTCAAAATGTTATGCTTGCAGCATATGAGCTGGGTCTTGGCACCTGCTGCCTCGGTTCGCCTGTAGGGTTTATGCACTCTGAGGCTGGCAAACCATTCCTTACCTCCCTCAATCTCCCTGAGGGATATACTTTGCAGTTTGCTATCGCCGTTGGTTACCCTGACCAAAGTCCTGAGGCTAAGCCGCGCGACACTTCAAAGATTGAGTGGGTAAAGTAATATACTGAGAACAATAAGGGAGTGTCTAACAAGTTTTTTAGACACTCCCATTTTGTTAGAAGTTGTATAACAAGAGAGATTTCAAGGCTTGCGTAGCCCGAAAAAGCAAAGCGTACGCCAAATATAGGATGAAACCGCTTATCAACAGTCGTTTTTACAGATGAAGCAGCGTATATTCAATCATCTTCTCTCTTACCAATGATGTTGCAGCAGGCATCATGGAGTGATTTTGGTCTGGATAGACCATCATATCGTACTGTTTTTTGGCATCATTCAGGCGACGGCACATCTCCATAGAGTTTTGAAAATGAACATTATCGTCTGCTGTACCATGTATTATAAGTAGGCGCGTACGAGGAGATAACTTTGCAGCGTGGTTCAATGGCGAGTTATCGTCATAACCACGCGGATTTTCCTGCGGTAGACCGTTATAAATCTCAGTATATATGGTATCGTAGTAACGCCACGAGGTAACCGGAGCCACAGCAATAGCCATCTTAAAGAGCCCATCTCCATGCAGGGCGCAGTTCAAAGCCATAAAGCCACCATACGACCATCCATAGATACCTATACGCTTGCCATCCACATAAGGCAGCGTAGCAAGGTAGCGAGCAAAGGATAGTTGGTCCTCATACTCCTTACGACCTAAGTCGGCATATGTGCATTTCTTAAACTTCTCTCCCGCAAAACCCGTTCCACGACCATCACAGCAAGCCACAATATAGCCATGTCTTGTAAGAGCATCCTCCCAATCAACACTCCATCGGTCACGCACAGACTGCGAACCAGGACCTGAGTACTGGGTCAACAGCACAGGATAGGTGCGTACAGGGTCATAATCAAGAGGTAGTTGTATATAGTAGCTAAGAGTATCGCCGCGCTCGGTAACAAACTGCTTAAAATGGCGCTCAGCAACCCTTCCGGCGGCAGCAACAGCAGCTCTACGGTCTGCTAAAGTATCAACGACAGAACCGTCATTACGATGGACTGTGATAATATTTGGAGTAGAGGCATTGGTAAAGGTTCGCACATAGTACTTCATACCCACAGATGGAGCTATGGTATTAAAACCCTGCTCGGCAGTAAGTAGACGCTTGCCTTTGCCATTGAGTTGTATCGAGTAGAGGTCTCGCCCAAGTGATGAGCGCTCAGTAGAGGTGTAGTATAGGCGTTTGCCATCAAAGCCCACAACCGATGTAACCTTTTAGCGACCCGAAGTGAGTGGAACAACCCTATCTGAGCCTATGGTATGAAGATAGAGGTGCATCCAACCCGTAGAGGTCTCTTGACGGACAATAAACCGCTTAGCATCGATAAAGGTCACAGTAGAGCTATTTGGACGCTCAACATAAAGAGGCGATGTTTCGCTATAAATCTGCACCAAGCTACCGTCTGCTTGCACAGTGAGCACCTCAAAGTGGTTCTGTAGTCGGTTTACGCGGTAGAAGTATATTTGACCTGCCGGAGTCCATCCTACATTGAAAATATAGCAGTCGCTATTGCTACCAATATTGACCTTACGCTTTGTTGCCGAGGAGATATCGTAAACCCACAACTCTACGGTAGAGTTGATACCACCAGCCTTAGGGTACTTAAAGGAGTAGGCGTGATTGTATAGGGTATTATCAAAGCGCATCATCTCGAAGCACTCCACTGCACTCTCATCAAAGCGCAAGTAGGCTATTTGGCGGCTATCTGGCGAAAAGGCGTAGGCGCAAGTAAAACCATACTCCTCCTCATAGACCCAATCGGAGGTTCCATTAATTATACTATTCCAGCAGCCGTCATCTGTAATAGCCACAACACTCTGAGACTCTATATTTTGAAGATAGAGGTTATTATTGCGAGCATATGCCACCATTGTACCATCGGGTGCAAAGTTGATATCGCGAACACCCTTAAATTCTCGATTTATACTCTGCCCAACAAGCAGATAATCTGCCGTAAAGGAGTGGCGATAGATAGGTTTTACTGTCGCTGCATTGGCAAAAAGTATCATACTCTGGTCGGGCGAGAAGAGATACTGAGCCACATCAAAAGGGGCGGTATGGAGCACCTGACGATTGTTACGGTCGGCATAAGAGGTGCGCACCACATTTCGACCTTCAAGGGTGGTATAACTCTCACCATCGTTCATACTTCGAAGCGCAGCAATGCCCTTATTTGCACGACGGATGTTAAGGATGCCGCTATAAGATGCTGAAGCGTTGCATACAAGAAGATGCAACGCAATAAAAAGAGCTATTTTTCTCATAATCAGGGTTATATATCGTCTACATTAAAATCGTAGTTCAAGCGCTTGCCGGTAACAAAGGTGGAACTATCAAATTTGGTATTGAATTGGTCTACCGTAACGCGCTTACACTGCTCATAAGGAGGTGTTAGCAAATCGAAGTTAACTGCATAGCTTATAGCATTTTCTAAGATGCGGATAAGCTGCTCGCGGGTTATCTCCTCCTTACCAAAATTTATGGCGCGCATAGATGTTTGGCGCTTCCCTTCAACAAAAAACATACGCTCACGATTGATAAAGATACGACCAATAAGGTAGCCCTCATCTGCTGAACGCTTATCCTTAAACGAGTCGGAGAGGAAGTCGTAGATATCAATCATACCGCAGTAGCTGTTAGCTCTATCGGACTGAGCATATGAGTTCTGCCAAATAATATGATTAGAGTCGAATTGGAAGATATCTGTATGCATTCTGAAAATCAACAAATCAGAGGCTATCTGCAACTGAGCCTCATGCTTTCCGCGATCGCGATACTCCAAACGCACACGGCGGTCCACCTTACCCTCAAGGGCATCTTCCATCTCAGAAGCCATCTCAAAGAGGGTCTCCTTAAGCAGATTAAACACCCCAAAGGTGTTGTCAAATACACGCTGTTTGAGCATTGACTTTTCGATAATTGTACCGAGAATTTTCTCACGCAATGGTTGCTGCTCCATAGTAAAAAAATGTTTTAGATATATTCTGTTATCAATTATTATCTATCTGAGGCGTATGGTCTGCCCGCTATCAAACTCTCCACCCCGTGGTAACTTATTCAGACGAGCAAGGTTTTGTTTACGAATACCATAACTTTGGCTGAGTGAGTAGAGATTTTCGTTGCGACGAACAATATGCAGCATAGCATTTCCCTGCCAGCAACTCTTTTTACGCTCAATATAGACTATATCGCCCTCTGTGAGAGTAGTCCCTTTCTTAACATCATTAAACTTACACAACATTCGCTCCGATATAGCAAAGAGTTTACCTAACGAGTTATAGCTATCGCCCTGCTTAGCAATGATATAACAGGTGTGGTTAGTACGATAGATATTATACCCCCGGTGGGCATTAACAGTCACACGAAAAACATCATAGCTCACACTCTGTTCCGGAACAGCACTACTCTGTTGTGCGAAATACTCGGCATTCTGTAGAGCAGTCTTTCCTGACGAGTAAATTGCCATACCATCCTCACGATCAAGAAGGTGGAGTTTATAGCGTTCAATAATGGTCACTAATCGCTCGGCATAATCGGGCGCCGTTGCATATCCGGCAGCCTTTAGACCTCGTGCCCAGCTACGATAATCGTTAGATGGATATGCAAACAGAGAGTCATAACGAGGCGAGGAATCCAAAAACTCTGCGTGGTCGTTATAAGAAGCCTCCACAGAAGGATAGGCGCGAAAGCACTCTCCCTTAGCATCATCGTCATGATATACTCTATCGCCCTTCCAGTTCTTTTTACACTTTATGCCAAAGTGGTTATTAGACTCTTTTGAGAGTTTGCTATTGCCGGCATCAGACTCCAATATACCCTGAGCCATAGTGATACTTGCCGGAATACCGTAGCGCTCCATGTGGGCGACAGCTATTGCCTTGTATCGCTCAATATACTCTTCACGACTCTGCCGACCCTGTGCCCAAAGAGTTATAGGCATCAGTAGTGTTAAAGTGATATATAATGTTGTAATTCTCAAAATTTTCATATATCTTTGTATAATCGAAACAAAGTTACTCGTTTTTTACAAAAAATCAAACAGGCAGATGAAAAACCTGCATATTATTACACCGGTAAAAGACTCCATTGAGTCGACCATTCAAACTATCCGCGCTGTTTTAAGCTCCAAATGTGAGTTCTCTTTTACCTATACCATCTACAACGACTTCAGCAAGGAGGAGAATACCGCCCTGCTAAAAAAATACTCTGAGGAGTTAGGTTTTGAACTTGTAAACCTAAGTGATATGACCACCCACCCATCTCCAAACTACCTCTTAGTGTTACAAATAGCTCAGAAGCGTGCTATAGAGGATGAGGCTGGATTGTTGATTATCGAGAGTGATGTCATTGTTAAGCCCAACACCATTGCTGAGCTTATCAATGGTGCTCAGAACTATGCAGACTGTGGCATTGCTGCGGCTGTGACGGTTGACGACGAAGGCAAGATAAACTACCCTTATGAGTTTGCTCAGGGCTATGAAGGTAAAATCTTTGCAAGCTCAAAACATTGTAGTTTCTGCTGTTCGTTGCTCACGCCTGCGTTGCTGAATAGTTTTGACTTCAAGGAACTCAGTCCTGACAAGCATTGGTTTGATGTGCACATCTCACACGCCTCAATAGACAAAGGTCTGAAAAACTACCTGTTTTGTAACTTACCTGTAATCCACCGTCCGCACAGCAGTCGCCCGTGGAAACATCTTAAGTACACAAATCCACTTAAGTACTACTTCCTCAAGTATTTTTGTCGTCGTTTTGACAAGATATAGAGTCTCTGAAGCTAAAAACCCAAACTCGTATGGTTGGTATTGACTATATTGTAATCGTTCTCTACTTCCTCGGTCTTATAGCCGTAAGTGTGCTTGTATCGAGGAGTATCAAGTCCTCTGCCGATATGTTTATTGCGGGCAGAAACTCATCGTGGTGGCTCTCCGGGATGTCTACCTATATGACCCTTTTTTCTGCCAGCACCTTTGTGATATGGGGTGGCGTAGCCTATCGCTCCGGCATTGTTGCGGTGCTTATTGGTAACATCTTAGGTTTTGCGAGCTTTTTTGTCGGCAGATATCTTACCAGCAAGTGGCGCCAGATGATGATTAAGTCGCCCGGAGAGTACCTTACCATCCGTTTTGGTAAGCGTTCGCTCAACTTCTACACCCTACTTGGTATTATCGGTAGAGGTTTTCATACCGCCGTTGCTCTCTACGCCATAGCGGTGGTTATGTCTACTCTTATGACGCTTCCGGAAGGACACTTTATGGCAGGTGCTGATGGTCATCTATCTGTGAGTTGGGGTATTATTATTCTGGGAGTGATAACACTGCTCTACACCATTTTAGGTGGTTTTTTAGCAGTACTTATGACCGATGTCATACAGTTTGGAGTGCTTATTACGGTAGTAATTTTTATGATACCTCTCTCCTTAAACGCTGTGGGCGGTATGGAGAACTTTATTGCCTCAGCTCCTGAAGGCTACTTTACCCCTGTTAGCGCCGAATATCCATGGTTCTGGCTGATACTATGGTTCTTCGTCAATAGTTTTACCATCGGTGGTGACTGGCCCTTTGTGCAGCGATATATCAGTGTCCCGACAGTCAAAGATGCCCGCAAAAGCACCTATCTTGTAGGAGTCCTCTATCTGCTCACTCCTATTATCTGGTACTTCCCAGCTATGGCATTTCGCCAGCTTCAACCCGACGCCAACCCTGAGCAGGCATATATCCTAATGTCCAATACGGTACTGATGAAGGGTATGGTGGGCGTTATGTTAGCAGCGATGGTCTCTGCTACGCTCTCCACCGTTTCAGGCACGCTCAATGTCTTTGCTAATGTCTTTACATACGATATTTATGCCCCAAAACACCCTAATGTTGGAGAAAAGGGGCTTATCCGCACAGGGCGTCTATTTACCTTTATCTTCGGCTCTGTCATCATGCTCTTAGCGTTGCTTATACCTTATGCCGGTGGTGCAGAGAAGGTGGTGGTAACAGTGCTCACTATGATTATCGGTCCGCTCTATATACCATCGGTATGGGGCGTCTTCTCAAAACGCCTTACAGAGAGGCATCTGCTAACAGCAATGATTATAACCTACGGTTGCGGCATCTTCGGCTTAGCATTTAAGTTCAATGATGCGGTTCGTGCCGCTTTTGAGTGGATTAATCCAAATGTGTTGGAATCGGTTATCGGTACCGTTGTACCGGTAGTTCTGCTGACCATCATGGAGGTATATGCGAAGATTAAGGGTCAGACAGACCCTGGCTATGAACGCATAGAGGCTATTAAAGACCCTCAAGCCGATATAGAACCTTCTGCCGAGATGAAACTAGCTACGAAGCGCTACTCTCACATGGCTATAACTTGCTTTATGGTTACATTGCTTGCCATAGCTGCACTTTTGTCATTACTACTCTTTATGGAGAACTTTGAGCCGGCAGTTGAGAGAATTATGGTCGGCGGCATTGTGACAATGGTCGGTATTGCTATTTTATACATCATATACAGATACATCGATGCAAAACGGAGTAGAGTATAGCAAACATCTGAAGGTGCAAGGCACCTATGATGTTGTCGTTGCAGGCTCAGGACCTGCGGGAATATGCGCAGCCATAGCAGCAGCACGCCAAGGGGCGAAGGTTGCTTTGATAGAGAGGTATGGCGTAGTAGGCGGAAATCTCACTACAGGCTATGTCGGTCCAATACTCGGTATGGTCGGCAAGGGTACTATGCGCGATGAGATTGTTCAACTCTTAGGCGTTCCTCAGAACGATATGATTGGACAAACAGGCAAGGCGCACGACTTTGAATTGGCAAAAATAGCCCTTATGAAGGCTGTGAACCATCCCAACATAGAGGTCTTTTTGCAAACTACCGTCACCGATGTTATCAAAGAGGGCGATAGTATACAAGGGGTAGTTGTTACTGCGGGCGAGGGACTTTTTGCCATTATGGGCAAAATTACCGTAGATGCCACAGGCGATGGCTTAGTGAGCTTCTTAGCCGGTGCTCCAACAGAGAAGGGACGCGAGGATGGTCTTATGCAACCTGTAACTCTTGAGTTTACAATATCGGGCGTAGACGAGCAGAAGGGTGTTATCTGCATCGGCGATGTAGATGATGTTTGCTTGGGCGACGAGCGCTTTTTGGACTACTGCAAGCGTCTGAGTCTTGAGGGAGAGATACCTGAGCGTATTGCAGCCGTGCGCCTACATCCGACAGTACATCCGGGTGAGCGTCAGGTAAATACTACACAGGTAAATGGCGTAGATATGACTCGCGTTGAGCAGATATACAAAGCCGACTTAGAGCTACGCGAGCAGATGCTTACCCTTGTCAACTTCTTCCACCGTCACTTGCCTGGATATGAGCAGTGCCGCATTATATCGAGTGGCACGACAACAGGTGTGCGTGAAACTCGTCGCGTAATGGGCGACTATGTCATTACAGCTGAAGAGCTATCTGCCGGCTGTCGCTTTGACGATGTTATAGTTCACCGAGCAGAATTTATTGTCGACATTCATAACCCTGAGGGCTCCGGTCAGGCTGAAG
>JAZNTY010000023.1:0-3187 GCA_045592005.1 Alistipes sp.
CGCAGGGGTATCAAATGGGACAATAATTACATTGCAGCCACGATTGTTAAGCTGCTCTATAATGCTACGCTTAACGCCACAGTCTATAACTACAACATCATATTTGTGATTTGGTGTACGAGAGTACCAACGCTTGCGACAACTTACTTTGCTGACAACATTCTCGGAGGCAGGAGTGTTCTGAATAAGTTCCAATGCCTGCTCAACGCTCATGTCGGCATCTACAATCGCAGCGCGCATGGAACCTTGCTCTCTTAGAATACGGGTAAGCATACGGGTGTCAATGCCGTAAATACCTGGTATAGAGTTTTCCTCCATAACCTCGTCAATGGTCTCTGTGTAGCGGAAATTGCTCGGCGTAGGGCAAAACTCACGAACAATAAGACCTCCGATGCCCAGCTGTCGAGACTCAAAGTCGTCGTCAGCGATACCGTAGTTGCCAATAACAGGGTAGGTCATTACAACAAGCTGATCGGTGTAGCTGGGGTCGGAGATAATCTCCTGATAACCAACAACCGATGTGTTGAAAACGATGTCGCAGACTGTTGTACGATTTGCTCCAAAACCGTAACCTAAGAACTGCTGACCGTTACTTAGAACTAATTTTTTGTTGGGTTGTGTCATAAATGTTTATATATTATTGTTATTCTCTTTCCAAACTATTTTACCTCCAACCAATGTCAGGCGACACTTGCCATAAAGTTCCCAGCCCTCAAAAGGTGTAGCTTTGCCCTTTGATAAAAATTGGGTGCTGTCAACCTTAAATGGGGTGGTGGTGTCAAATACTGCAATATCGGCTCTTTGACCCTCCTTTAGCTCTCCACCAAGACGAAATATGCGGCGAGGATTGTCACACATCAACTCAATAGCGCGCTCTATAGTGATTATGCCGGTGCGTACCAACTTAGTATATACTACAGCAAAGGAGGTCTCAAGACCTACAACTCCCATGGCGCTACCCTCAAGACCTGTAGCCTTCTGCTCTACGGTGTGTGGAGCGTGGTCGGTGGCTATAACCTCTATGGTGCCATCTTTAATACCCTCAATCAGTGCATCACGGTCTGTAGTTGAGCGGATTGGTGGGTTCATCTTAAATCTACCCTCCTCCTGAATATCCATATCGGTCATTGTCAGATAGTGCGGACCTGTCTCTCCTGTCATGGGCAAACCTCGCTGTTTAGCACGGCGCAAAGCCTCCACGCTACCGGCTGCCGACATATGGCAGATATGATAACGACAACCACTCTGGGCTACCAACTCGGTATCACGAACTATAGGACCCCACTCGCTCTGCGAACAGATACCTTTGTGGTTGTGTATACGGGCATACTCGCCATCGTGAATATAACCGCCAAATAGTAGCGACTCATCCTCGCAGTGTGCCGCTAAGATACCATCTACAGCAGCTATGCGCTCCATGGCAGCCAACATAGTCTGCTCATCCTGCACGCCACTACCGTCATCTGAGAAACCGACACACAGAGGTGCTAAAGCCTCAATATCGACAACCTGCTCGCCTTTGCGCGCTGAAGTTATGGTGGCAAAAGGGCGCACTTCAACAATAGCTTGTTGGTCAATCATAGCCTGCTGAAGAGCCAAATTCTCCACACTATCTGGTGCTGGATTAAGGTTGGGCATAGAGCAGATAGTCGTCACTCCACCGTGAGCTGCTGCGGCTGTGCCGGTGGCTATAGTCTCCTTCTCCGAGAAGCCAGGTTCGCGTAGATGTGTGTGAACATCGGCAAGACCATAGCTGATAATAGCTCCTGAGGCATCGAAAATTTCGGTGTCACTCTCAACATCAATATGCTCGGCGATTTTGGTAATTTTACCATCGCAGACTAAGACATCTGCTCTCCAACTTTTACCTTGAGAAACAGCCATTCCTCCATGTATCAGCAACTTATTATAGCCCATTTATTTCGATAAAAAAACAGGCGCCCCATAAGGACGCCTGATAATTAGACAATGATTTTGAAACAGAAACCCCATAGCCCCAATTTTGAGGCTTACAAACTGATAATATGTTGTGCTTATGGAGTCTCACAATATTCATCTGTTTATTGGGTACAAAGGTAGTATTTTTTAATAAAACTACCAAACTTTATCGAGGCAAAACTGTGTATTTTAACTTCGCAAATGCGCGTTCAGCCTTAGCAAGAGCCTTTTCAACACTCTCATCGGTAGCTAAAATCACACCAAAGCGACGATGTCCGACAACTTCAGGCTTTCCGAAGAGACGAATTTGCACACCTTCTTCGGCTACAACCTGGTCTAAGTTTTCAAAGACAACCTTGTCGCTGTCACCCTCTACTACGATAGCTTTCGAGGCACTTGCTCCATAGAAACGAACACTCGGAATTGGCAGACCAAGCACTGCGCGAGCGTGAAGCGCAAACTCAGACAAATCTTGCGAAATCATTGTAACCATACCGGTGTCGTGTGGACGCGGTGATACTTCGCTGAAAATAACCTCATCGCCCTTGATAAACATCTCCACACCAAAAATACCGTAGCCACCCAAAGCTCCTGTAATCTTGTGGGCAATATCTTTAGCCTTAGCTTTGGCAACTTCGCTCATAGGCTGTGGCTGCCAGGACTCACGATAGTCGCCATCTACCTGATGATGACCAATAGGCTCAAGGATGGTTGTGCCAGCGCTGTGGCGCACTGTAAGCATTGTAATCTCATAGTCAAAGTCCACAAAACGCTCTACAATCACACGACCGGCACCCGCGCGACCACCCTCCTGAGCAATCTTCCATGCCTTGTCAACATCTGCCTCGCACTTTACGGTGCTCTGACCGTGACCAGAGGAGCTCATGATAGGTTTTACAACACAAGGTATACCCACCTCTGCAATAGCAGCCTTAAACTCAGCTTCAGTCTCAGCAAAACGATAGAACGATGTTGGCAGAGCTAACTCCTCGGCAGCAAGACGGCGGATACCCTCGCGGTTCATTGTGAGCCACGCTGCCTTTGCTGTAGGAGTTACGCTGTAACCCTCCTTCTCCAACTCAACGAGTGTTGGTGTGGCGATAGCCTCAACTTCAGGGATAATGTAGTCAGGCTTCTCAGCCTCGATAATCTCTCTTAGGCGCTCGCCATCCAGCATGGAGAGCGTGTAGCTCTTGTTTGCAACATGCATTGCAGGAGCGTTAGGGTAGCGATCGAGTGCCACCACCTC
>JAZNTY010000024.1:0-7020 GCA_045592005.1 Alistipes sp.
CAAGTGGTGTATCTACCGCTGTACTATCAGCTGTACTTGCGATAGAGCATCGTTATACAACCTCGTTAGAGGGTATTATTGACGAAGATGTAGATAAGTGCATCGCCAACCTTACCAATATCGGGCGTAAAGGTATGCGCCAGACAGACCAACTGATATTAGAGATAATGACCAACAAATAATGAAACAGCTACTGACACTTATTTTAGCCCTTTGTGCTCTCTCCGTTGCAGCCCAAAGTAGCGAAGAGATTAAATCTTTCGACAACCTTTTCCAATATGAGCTATATCGCCCCTACCCTGCTGAAAATCGCGATATCAAGTATACACCAGCACCTAAGGGCTATAAGCCATTCTATCTGAGCCACCTCTCACGCCACGGCTCGCGCTGGCACTCAAGCCATAGCGCCTACACTTATCCGCTCTCTGTTTTAGAGAAAGCTGAGAAAAATGGCGAATTGACCGAAGTGGGCAAGCGTTACCTTGCCGATGCGCGAACAATTACAGCTGATGCAGAAAATCGTGCCGGAGAGCTCTCTCCAAAGGGCTTTGAGCAACACCGCACCATTGCCGAGCGTATGGTTGAAAACTACCCAGAGATATTCCACAAAGGGTGCTATATCGACTGCCGCTCAACAACTGTCCCTCGATGCATATTGAGTATGGCTTCGGCTGTAAGGCAGATTACTAAGATGGTCCCTACTTCAAATATCCGTATGGAGTCGAGTAATGACAATACCTACCTAAAGGCATACGCTGGTCTTAATGAGGTCAAGCAGGATGCAAAAGGTTTGAGCGACTCTCTACTCAACGCATATATGCCCAACTATGAGCCATTCCTCAACCGACTATTTACCAAGCCGCAAGCAAAGTTGAACAAAACAAGATTTTTATACTACTCCTTCCTCTTGGGTGCTATCCTCGGCTCAACCAATGTTGAGGGCGTAGACAACCTCGATTATATCCTAACTGAGGAGGAGAGAGCCGCAGTATGGCGTGCATCTAATATTCGTAGATATGCACTCACAGGTCCTTCAAAACCATTTGGTAAGGTTATAGTCTCAGGCATTTATCCATTTGTTGAGAATGTTATCAGCACCGCAGAGCGAGCTATCGCCGAAGGCAATGAGCAGGCAACACTACGATTTGCACACGATGTAACCGTCATCCCTTTTGCTGCAATTTTAGGTATTCAGTGCGCCAACACCGTTACCGACGATTGGGACAATGTAAGCTATAAGTGGCGTATTAATGAAGTGACCCCTATGGGCGCAAATATACAACTTGTATTCTACCGCAATAAAAAAGGTGGCGATATATTAGTAAAAGTATTACACAATGAGCGCGAACAAATACTCGACCCTGTTGTTGCTACACCTGTCGAGAGCGTCTATTATAGATGGGACGATATCAAAAAACACCTTATACGCGAAATAAACAAATAGAACAATAATACAACTATTAATATAGGTATAGCCCATTTCGGAGCTATACCTATTATTTTTTTACAAATTTTTAGTACTTTTTATTGCATAGTACCTAATATTGTATTATATTTGCAGTAGAAAATAACTTAGAATATACTCAATACATTATGAAAGAGACTATTAGTGCAAACATTGGTGGTTGTGCTTACACACTTGACAAGGATGCCTATGAGCGTTTAGGTGCCTATCTTACAGATGTACGCAGTCGAGTCACAGACCCCACCGGAGAGGTTATGTCGGATATTGAGGCAGGTTTTGCCGACATATTTAGTCAAACCCTTAGCTCGTCAATGATGGTTGTCACACTCCCGATGGTTGAGGCAGCTATTTTACGCATGGGCAACCCTGAGGAGTTTGGACCCTCTCGAACAGCCTCTGCTCAGCAGAACCAGCAGACGGAGATTAAGCAACTGCGCCGTAGCCGTAGTGAGCGTACCATTGCCGGCGTATGCGGAGGTATAGCCCTGTATTTTGAATTAGACCCCGCGCTCGTTAGACTTGTTATGTTCCTGTTATTCTTGTTCGGTGGTCTGTCGCTGTGGGTCTACATCATTCTGTGGCTGATAATTCCAGAGGAGTAACTGTAAGTGAGTTTATTTAGACGAGGGTTTACAACGCGCTTGGGGTTTGCTCGGTGGGAGCATACTAAGCGTATGTGACCATTAGGCAAAGGAGAAGGAAGGAAGTAAAGACCGCATAAAAACAAAAAAAATATGAGAGAGGATAACGCTAAAATACAGATGCGCAAAGGTATATTAGATTATTGTATACTTGCGATACTTGCATCGGGAGACTCGTACGCTCCAGCAATAATTTCTGAATTGAAGAAGGCTGAGATGATTGTGGTAGAGGGAACGCTCTACCCTATTTTGACAAGAATGAAGAATGCCGGTTATTTGACCTACCGTTGGGAGGAGTCTCCACAAGGACCTCCGCGAAAGTACTACACACTAACAGAGGAGGGTAGACGATATTTAACATCTTTAGACGAAGCCTGGGACTGTCTTGTTGAGCAAATTAACGCTATTAGAGGTAAATAGTAAAATCAGTAAGGTTATGAAGCGATATGTAGTAATGTTAGTTACACTACTAACCATTGGCGTAGCGACGGCAGAGAGCAACAAGGTAATAATGAAGGCTCTAAAGAGTAGCCACAGCTACACGGGCATAGAGGTTTTCAGTCCGATAAGGGTTATTGTAGAAGAGCGTACCGAGGGTAATATTATTATCCGCGCAACAGAGAAAATGATGCCTCACATAGTGTTAGATATTGAGGGCAAGACGCTCAAGATATCAAGCGATTTTAAGCAGATAAACCGCAAGGACAATATACCTATTGCCGAGGTATATTTACCATACAATGGCAATCTTTGCAGTTTTGAGGCTACAGCTGTATCTTCTATTGATGTCAGACCTATTCTTTCCGTCGAAAAACTTGATATAGAGTGCATTGGCGCCTCTCGCATAACCATTAAGGCTAAGGCGAACAAAGCGGATATCGAGGTGGCTGGAGACTCAAATGTGGATGCTGATATTGAGTGTGCAACATTAGACGCCGAGATTGCCGGCGCAGCAATATTGAGCCTTGAGGGGGCGGCAACAAAGGCAGAAATAGAGGTAGCGGGAGCAGCAACGCTTAACGCCGAGGAGTTTAACTGTTCGCAACTTGAGGCTGATGTTGTAGGGGCTTCAAAGGCGACACTAAAGGCTGATATATGCACAGTGGAGGTTGTGGGCGCATCGAGTGCGACAGTAGAGTGCAGCTCACAGCTCACAGCATCGGCTGTAGGAGCATCATCAATAAGATATACGGGTAACTGTCAGGTAAACATTATTGAGAATATAGGTGCAAGTTCTATTAAAAAGAAGTAAATATGAACGAGATTAAGAAATGTAGCATTTCGGGCATCGCCTTTGTATTTGAGAAGGTTGCCTACAACCGCCTCAGCGAGTACATTGTTTCGCTAAAGCGTGCTTATAAAGATAATAGCGAGAGTGACGAGATTATAGCCGATATAGAGGCGCGCATAGCCGAGCTAATTCTCTCGGCTCAACAGGATGCCCAGCAGGTGGTATGTCTGCCACTTATTGAAAATATTATTGCGCAGCTTGGTAGCGCTGAAGATATTACAGGCGAAGATACAGATACGACACTTGCAACAGATACACGCATAGCACGACGACTATATCGCGATATGGAGAATAGCAAGCTCGGCGGTGTATGTTCAGGTTTGGGTAAGTACTTTAACATCGATCCGGTGCTTATTCGCCTCGCATTATTCTCGCCATTGGTGCTTATTCCGATATCAAACATCTCGTACCACATACATTGGTTAGACCCGCTGGGAAAAAACATCTTCTGGGTACTTATCGTAGCCTACATAATTATGTGGTTTGTAGTTCCGGAAGCTAAAAGCGCGCGCCAGAAACTTGAAATGGAGGGCGAGGCGGTAACTGCCAAGGCTATTGCCGACCGACAGAAAACAGCTACAGATGAGGAGAGAGCCAAATCTACCCTTGCAACATTTATCGGCAGTTTGGGCAAGATAGCAATTATCGGTCTGAAGGTCTTTGTGGCGATTGTTATCTTTGTGATGATATTCTTCTGTATGGGTCTTATTGCTGCATTCCTCGCAATGGTTACAGGTATAGGTTCTACACTAATTGATGTTGGTAATCTTGGAACACTTGCCGATGTAATATCTACATTTGGCATCGGTCTACCACTATTTGCCGTATGCGTTGTTTTGGTGCCAACAATGGTTACAATATATCTTCTTGCATCGCTTGTCATCGGCAGCAAACCTCGTGGATGGGTACTTCTCTGTTCGTTGATAGTATGGATACTATTTATCATCGGCATATTTACTGTAGCACACGATGTTGTAATCAATATGCACGAGGACGAGGTCGAGCGAATACTCAAACACGATTGGGATGATGTTCGTCTAACCGAACCATTAGACTCAACTGAATACTATCGATTAATGACCGACCCAAATGTACCGAGCATAGACTAAGAGTGTATTCTATAACTTAGAAATAAAAAATCTTTTCTACGGTGGCTGACAACAGCCACTTTTTTTATACCTTTGTTCCATCAAGGAGTATGGATAACTATTTAGAGATTATAGGCGCAATAGTAGGTCTTGTATACCTATGGTTGGAGTATAAGGCAAGCATATATTTATGGATTGCCAGCATTATTATGCCAGCCATATATCTCGTCGTATTTTACGATGCGGCACTATATGCTGATACTGCAATAAATATCTATTATCTGCTTATAGCCCTTTATGGCTGGATAAATTGGCGCTGTAGCGACAACAAGCAGCCTCCATTACCCATTACCCACACTCCCCTACGCCAATGGGTGGCTATGGCACTGTTACTTATTGCAGTCCAGGGAGTCATTTGGGCAGTACTTCATTATCTAACCAATAGTCCTGTACCTTTTTTCAATAGTCTAACCTCGGCACTAAGCATTGTAGGAATGTGGATGCTTGCGCGCAAGTATATAGAGCAGTGGATAGTTTGGTTTGTGACCGATATTTTATCGGCAGCGCTATATCTGTATATGGGGCTATATTTTACCGCTGCACTATATGCGCTATATGCAGTAATTGCTATATTTGGTTATCTTAAGTGGAAACGATTAATGACTGAGCAGTAGTATGTTATCTAAAAGATATATAGATGCCGCTATTTTGGCAGATGGTGACTTCCCAACCACTCCGATTGCTATAGAGAGGTTGAGCAGCGCACCATTTGTTGTTTGTTGTGATGGCGCAGCCAATACCTATATTGCCAATGGGTATACTCCCGATATAATTATAGGCGACGGTGACTCTATCAGCCCCGAAAATAGAGAGCGTTTCAAAGAGTGGATAGTCTACAATCCCGACCAGCAAACCAATGACCTAACTAAGGCAGTAGAGTATCTTATTAGACGCTTTGGGGGCTCCCTGAGTATAGATATAGTTGGAGCAACAGGAAAGCGAGAAGACCACACATTAGCCAATATTGCGCTACTTATTGAGTATAACCGTATGGGCGTAGATGTGAGGGCATATACAGACTATGGAGTCTTTATACCCTGCAAAGGAAGCAAGGAACTATCGGTGGTCAAAGGCGCGCAAATATCGATATTCAACATCAACGCCACAGCTCTTTGCGCCACAGGTCTTGCATATCCTATCTACGACTTCAGTGCCCTCTGGCAAGGAACTCTTAACGAGGCTACAGAGAGCAAAATTACAATCAACGGAAACGGAGAATTTATAGTATATGTGACCTATAATAAGAAGGAGATAAGTGGGTAGCTAAAAAGATAACTACCCACTTTCTGTATATAAATTGTATATATACTACTCAAAAGCTATCTCATATAGTTTGGCAATATCCTCAACCGATGTAGGACGAGGATTACCACCGGTGCAGACATCATTAAACGCTGCAACAGCCAAAGCCGGAATATCCTCTCTCTTTACCCCAATCTCACATAGATGCTGAGGAATTCCTACACTAAGCGAGAGTGAGCGCACAGCATCTATAGCCGCCCTTACGCCCTCGTCAACACTCATACCTTCAGTATTTACACCCATAGCCTTCGCAATATCTAAATACTTGGCACGCGCAGGCGAGTCTGCATTATACTCCATAACATAAGGTAGTAGCAGCGCATTTGCCACACCATGAGGAGTATCATAAAATGCGCCCAACGGGTGTGCCATAGAGTGGACAATACCCAGACCAACATTGGAGAAACCCATACCGGCAATATATTGAGCCTCTGCCATACCTGAGCGAGCAACCTCGTCTTTACCATTATCTACAGCATTTTTCAGGTGTTTAGAGATTAGTTCAATAGCCTTATACTCGAACATATCGCTCATAGTCCATGCGCCAGGGGTAATAAAGCTCTCTATAGCATGAGTAAGAGCATCCATACCCGTTGCTGCAGTAAGTCCTTTAGGCATAGAGTACATCAACTCACAGTCAACGATTGAGCACATAGGTATATCGTTAGGGTCAACGCATACCATCTTCTTCTTAGCCTGCTCATCTGTAATAACATAGTTTATTGTTACCTCCGCAGCAGTTCCCGCCGTTGTAGGAATTGCAAAAGTAGGCACTGCACGGTGTTTTGTAGGGGCAACACCCTCTAACGAGCGCACATCTCCAAATTCCGGATTGTTAACAATAATACCCACAGCCTTAGCTGTATCAATTGACGAACCGCCACCTAAAGCAATAATAAAGTCGGCACCAGAGGCTTTATACGCCTCCACACCACGCTGAACATTGCCAATAGTAGGGTTTGCTTTTACATCGCTATAGATTTCATAAGGGATACCGGCATCGTTGAGCACCTTCTCAATATGCGCTGCAACGCCAAACTTAATCAAGTCTTTGTCTGTTACAAAGAAAGCCTTCTTGAAGCCACGCTTTGCAACTTCATCTGCAATCACTACACGACAGCCTGCACCAAAGTAGGATGTCTCATTAAGAACAATACGATACATAATTATTAG
>JAZNTY010000025.1:0-6596 GCA_045592005.1 Alistipes sp.
TCGAGGGTAAAGCTGCCATTTCCGGTGCTCTTGTATGTTCCTATGCCGGTATAAGATAGCATATTGAACACATCTTGGAACAGCTTTTGATTGTCGGTCTTATAGAGCACAGCAAGAGATACCTTGTTTCCTAAATAGACCTTGTCAAGGAAGAATGGGTTGGCATCTTGTCCAAGAATGACCCGAACTTTTTGTTCTAAGGCGTGCTTGAGAATGGTTATTCCAGCTCCTGAACCGCACGCCGCAGCGCTGCCACAATCGCTAATCATCTGCTCTGAAATCTCCAACTTACCGTATTTGGCAAAGTCCTCCCATAGCTCACGCTCTATCCATCTAAGTGCCTTAAGACGCTTGTATGCCGACTCATTGCCCTTTATTGTTATGCATTGCTTATCCGGCGGTAGGGGTAGAAATAGCCGACCATCGTATATCGGCATTGCGGAACTGAGACAGAAACTGTTCATAAAAGCCTCTATATCATCGCCTCCATTTGCCGCATATACGCTACATAAGGCTCCCGATAGCGTATCGGAATGTATGACACTGTCCGAGCGGTAGTACTCAACCCCGATGCCGTTGCCGAGATGTATGCCCGAAACTAAATGCATTATGGCTATGTTATATTTCTGTAGCATTTAATATAATCTCCGTATCTTTCCAATCTATAAACTCTATATGCCCATAACCGCGAGAACCATGTCCGCCGATATAGTCCTCCTCCAACAGATTTTTAGCTTTGATAACATTGTTCCTTAGTTGTTGCTCGTCGTCGCTACTAAATATGTTGAGTACCGCTTCAAAGTCAAATGTTACACCCATAGGCACGCGCTCGTTTGTGCGCGGGTTGGCATTGGCTGTAATGCGGTCTACTGACACCTCGGTTTTGGACTCTGTCAAGTAGAGGTCAGTATTTTTTAGAAGCTCCTCTTGTCCAGCACTCATCATAGCGTCTCGGATAATAATTCTTGAAGGCTGAGCTGTTTCGCCCGCAACGGTGCCAAAGAGGTGACCGCTCTCTGTTATGGATTTGGTGCTCGGACCGTACTTTATGATGCCGCCGTTCTGGTGAAACACATATTCGCCAAGTGAGAGCTCTAATAGTGCGCGCATCTTACCCTTCAAGGAACTTCCGGGAATATACGGTCGCTGGTCAATAGGATTACGAACCACAAACTTATCAGGACCGCCAATAGACATGGCGATATTGGTGCCTCCGATATGCATACCGCTTAATAACTTTATTTTGGCAGTATATTTTATCTTCTTAACTAATCTTGTCATACTTTCCATAGTTGCAGTTCTGTTTTTTACTTGTCGTAATATGTTTTATGGTATGCAATAACCGCTTCAGCGATTTTTACTAAGTTGTAAAAATGTGTTGCGTTCTCTACACAGTCTGCCATTTTGTTGTATAGCTCTCTGTAATACTCGGCAATCTCTTTTTTGTCACTTCGGGTTACGGCGTATGCCACCTTCGGACGCAAAAGATAGAAGTCGGGCTTGTGGCTGTCAAAACCACCAACCTGTATGCGCGTCAACTCTCCGTATATGTTGCGGATAAATGATGACGATAGTCTCCCCTCAGCAAAGATATGGGCTAATTTGTCGCAAAACTCCACACACTCCTTATTTGGCTCATTGATAATCCACTCCTTCTTAAAACCTTCGAGAATTGTGTCCGCTCTCTTCTTGATTTCGTCATTTTTGTAGTTGGCAAAGTTGTTATATTGCCTATTGCCATCATTGTTTGGTCTGTAGTTATTCATTGCCTATATTGTTATTTCTATTTTTAACCTCAATCAGTCGTGCCGCTATAGCCCAAAGTTCAAGAGAGTGATATGGCGAAGATATCGGTTCTCTTAGAATGGTATTGCCGGAGGTAATATCGTTTCGGCATATCTCGATAATCTCCTTACACTCTTTGTATCGCTTAACACTACGGGTCATATCGTAAGTTATAAGCCAAATCAACCTTATTGGATAAATTTGTCTCTCCTTAAAGCGGGCAATTTCGGCGTAGTTTAATATGCGGCGCACCATAACCTTTACGCCCCTTCTGGTATTCTCATTTTTGCTGTTAAGCAGTTGGTTGAAGTTGTTGAAGATATTCATAATCTTCTTAAACTCCACATCCCACCTTAATGCTGTGCCGAATATAGATATTGCATTTTTGGAGTTCAGTCCAAAGATAAATCTTTTGGCTTTGCTCTCCTCGTCGGCACCCATTTCAGCAGTGCGAATAATTGGGTATTTGATATCGGTTAACGCTATTCCGGCAGATATGGTTATTGCTTCACATTTGACAAGCTGCCCATTCTCCTCTTTAAGTTTGTATCCAAAAAAGGCTCTGCTTTCGTCGTTTATCTTCTGTGCAAACTCAACTATCTTTGACCACTCACCAACAAGGAAGAGGTCGTCGCCACCGCTATATACAATGACTATCGAGAGGTTATATCCGCCCTCTAACCACATCTTGTTTAGATTGTGCTTGAAGTATATGTCGAGCTGGCGACTCATTTTTGAGTAGCTCGCCAAAGGGTTGATGCCTGTGAAACTGTCGCGCATGGTGACACCTAAGTTGTCCACATCCATACGCAATACCGCCAACCAGGAGGCATTTAGCATCTGAAAAGAACGGGTCTCCGAACCTACACCGGCAATATATTCTCGGCGACAAGGAATGCCATTCGGCAGCGGGTTGTCATTGTAGGCGATAATATACCCATCTTTGCCTTTGTACTTCCTAATATCTTGAACCTCGCTGAGTAGGTTGTATGTAATGTTCAGAGCTTCAATAGGTTTGATACTTACAATACCACATTTTATCCCCTCGCGCGACACAAAACAGTACTTTGTCTGTCCCAAGTGGCTGCCGATGTTGGGCATATCATTATCTAATGGACTACTATTTTGCGGAGTATATGGCTTAAAAAAGCTGTTGCTATCATTGCTTAGGCTGTCGCAGAGTGGAGTGTGTTTATCCTTGACCTTCAGTGCTTGTAGCTTGTTGAGCACCGAGGGAAGGTCGGTGGTAATCTGCTCTTTTGTTGCACTTACAGCGTTGAGAAGAATTAGTTGCTTACCAAATTGACTAAAGACAGCATCTTTTATCTTTTTAGCTATGGTGTTGAACTTATCTATATCCTCAGAGCTGCTCTGCGGAATAACCATACAGAATGTACCTCCTGAGTTGTATAATAACGCTTGACGAGAGAGGTCGAACTCCGCTAAAAGAGCCTCAGCAACCGTGTCAATTAATATTGAGAGAAAAAAAGACCTGCCTCGCAACTGTTTAAGCGCCTCTTTTGAGGTGGTATCAAAGAGGAAATCCTGGATACCGCTCAGTGAGCCATTGACAACCAAAAAGTTACCATGCTCGCCCAGAAGTAACTCTGTTTTGAGTAGGTCGTAGGCGCTGAGTGAGGAGTTGACAAACTTTGCATCAACCTTATCTGCCTCTATGAAGGTCAAATGCTGCTCGGCGATAGCCATATAAGTGTCAATATCCTTATTCTTAGCCCCTAAAGCTTTATTGAAACTATCAAGCAATACCATCTTCTCGCCGTTAAACAGCTGAGTGAGTGTATTGTTAAACCTTTCCATATTGTTATAGTCCGTTGAGTTACCTTTGACAAATTTACGAAAAAAATATAAAATAGAGTAAAAAACATTAATTATTTGACAAGTCATATTATTTGCTACCTTTGTGCGTTCAAAAAAACTACAACACAAATGCTTAATAAACTTTTTGGGTTCGACCCTAAACAAACCACTGTTCGTACAGAGGTCCTTGCAGGAATTACTACATTCCTTACCATGTCCTACATTTTGGCTGTAAATCCAGCTATGTTCTCAGAACTTGATGGTATGCCGGCTGGTGCCGTCTTTACCGCTACCGCCCTTGCTGCTATTGTCGGCTGCTTGGTTATGGCTTTTTGGGGAAAGCTCCCATTTGGTCTTGCTCCAGGTATGGGATTGAACGCCTTTTTTGTCTATACCGTATGTATGGGTATGGGCTATAGCTGGCAGTTTGCCCTCACAGCAGTATTTATCGAGGGTCTGCTCTTTATCTTGATGACCATAACCAATATTCGCGAAGCTATTGTTAACGCTATACCGGTAAACCTGCGCTACGCTATTGGTGGCGGTATAGGTCTGTTTATCGCCTTTATTGGTCTGCAAAATGGAGGCGTTATTGTCGATAACCCTGCCACTCTTGTTACTTTGGGAGATATAACCTCAGGTCCAGCACTACTTACAATTATAGGTCTGCTTATTACCGGTCTGCTCTATGCTAAAAATTTGCGCGGAGCAATGCTTATAGGTATCCTTGTTACTACAGTTATAGGTATCCCTATGGGTATTACGGAGTTCAATGGGCTGCTCTCTGCACCAGAGTCTATTGCACCAATCTTCTGCAAATTTGAATGGGAACATATCTTTACGCTCGATATGTTGGTTGTGGTATTTACATTCCTCTTTATTGATATGTTTGATACCGTTGGTACCCTTATCGGTGTCTGCACAAAGGCAAATATGGTCGACCAAAATGGTCGTATTCCTCGCCTTAAGGAGGCGTTTATGGCAGATGCTATCGCTACTACTGCCGGAGCAATGCTCGGTACCTCAACAACAACAACCTATGTGGAGAGTGCTTCAGGTGTCTCTCAAGGCGGTCGCTCAGGTCTTACAGCTTTCGTTATAGCTTTCTGCTTTGCTATAACAATCTTCTTCTCGCCACTCTTCCTCTCTATACCGGCATCAGCTACCGCTCCTGTTCTGGTTATCGTTGGTCTGCTTATGCTCGAACCAATACACAAAATCGACTTTAGCGACTACTCGGAGTCTATTCCTGCATTTATCTGTATCGTAGCTATGCCTTTTGCATACTCTATTTCAGACGGTATTCTCCTGGGTGTGATTAGCTATGTTCTTCTCAATATACTCTGCGGTAAATACAAGAAAATTACCCCAGCAATGTTCGTGCTTGCGGTATTGTTTATATTGAAATATATCTTCATCTAAATTTGGGCGTGCAAAGGCGGCATCTACCGCCACTAACACCTTATTCAGTAAAGGGCAGTACTTTCGTACCGCCCTTTGTTTTTTAGTATCGAGCGTTGCAATGACTATCTTTTGATATCAATCTGGCTTATTGCTTTTATGGAAATCTTAGCTGATACTATTTTAGTCGGCGTTTGACCCTTATGCAATATGCAATGGCGGCGGTGGTAAGACCTGCGATGTATCCCATAAGCAGACCGGTACTGCCCATATTAAGGATAAAGGCGCAGATATAGCCGACGGGAATATTTAGCAGTATATACGCTACAAGAGATATATAAGCGATGATTTTTACATCCTGAATACCTCTCAGTACACCCACCATGGTGCCTTGAATGGCATCTGAGAGTTGATAAACAGCTATTGGGATGAGCATCTGTGAGGCTAAAATAATAACCTGCTCATTGGTGGTAAATAGTGCAGGAAGAATATTGCGTAGCAGGATAAAGATTGTAATGACGATACAGCCCCAAAGTATAGCCAAGTGCGTAGAGGCAGTGACAGCTGCACGGAGTTCTTGCTTGTCATTGAGTCCATAGCAGTGTGCTACGCGGATGGTTGTGGCGCTACTTAAGGCGACGGTCATCATAAATGCAGCATTGCCGTAGGTCATACCTATTTGGTTGGCGGCGATAGCTATTGAGTCGAACCAGCCCATCATAATGCTTGTGACGACAAACGCAGCGCCTTCCAATAGCATTTGACCGGCAACGGGTATGCCGATAGTTAGCAACTTTGTGCTGTACTTAAAGTAGTTAACACCTCTTGAAAAGAGCTTGAGGTAGTCTCTGTATTGGCTTTTGACAATAAAGTATATAGCTATCAGCAGTGGCGAAGCCCAACGAGCAATAAGTGTCGCAAGACCTGCGCCGTAGACGCCCATAGCCTCTGAACCGCAATTACCGAAAATAAATACCCAATTAAAGAAGATATTTATAAGGTTGGTAACAATAGCAATTACCATTGGTGTAACTGTATTGCCGGCACCTTCGAGAAATTGTTTGAAACAGCCGTATAGTAGCACTGCGGGGAGCGAATACGCCATTAGGCGGTAGTAGGGCATTGCCATATTGACCACCTCTATGGGTTGACCAAGGTGGTAGAGTAAAGGCTCTGAGGCTATCTGCAGCAACATAAAAAGTATACCGATAATCGGGAATACAACTAACGAAGACTGTAGATAATGAGCAGTTTTGCGGTATTCTCCTCTGACAAAGTGCTCTCCGATAACGGGCGTAATGCCCAAAGTAATGCCCAAAGCCAGGCTAAAGAGTACAAAGCTAATCATTACACCAAATGACACAGCCGATAGAGGTAGAGGGTCATCGCCACCATAAGCACCCACCATTGCATTGTCTGCAAACTGCACAATAGTATACCCAAGTTGGGATAGCGCAACGGGAAAGGCGAGGCGTAGGTTTGCTAAATATTGGCTCTTATATCTGTTTAGTTGTATCATAGGTCGGCAAAGGTAACTAATATTCTTTGTCAAAGCAAGAAGATAGTATTTGTAGCTTAGAAAAAAATTATTA
>JAZNTY010000026.1:0-10483 GCA_045592005.1 Alistipes sp.
ACACCACCAACATTTCCGTAAGTACCGCTGTTAAGAACCTCAAAACGATAAGAGACATCACCACGGTTTACACAATCTTTTATTTGACCTAAATTAACGGCAGAAGTTGACGCTTTTACTTGTGTAGCGCCTAATACGCCACCAACATACACCTTCTTTGGTTGACAAGGGAAGAGAACATCAACTTTACCTGTATTAACACAACCCACCAAGAAGTCTGTACCCAAAGCATCCTTTGTACCAGCATTAGGGTTGCAATAACCTACAACACCTCCTAAGAACTGACCATTATTGATAGCAGGAGAGGTAATACTTATCTCACCATTGTTAGTACAATTGGTCATAGTACCGTAAGAGACACCACAAACGCCTCCAAGACGGTGAGCTCCAGTGCTTATATCAGTCGCTACAACCTTACCATTGTTTATACAGTCGGTAATCAATGCAGGCTCAGCATTATTCTCAACAATAAAGGCTACATTCTGGTCACCCGAAGATGATGTACGGTCAACAGTCAAGATACAGCTTGCATCAATAACAACATTTTTAACAACACCGAAGTTCTCATTGATAAGACCGCGAGAAGCGTTCCAATTTTTAATAGAGTAGTCCTTACCGTCAAATACACCGTAGAAGGCCTCTACAGAGGCAAACTCAACACCAGCCATATCAATATCAGCGCCCAAAACAATATGCATAGGGTTCTCCCAAGCCACCTTAGACATAGCATCAGCAAGCTCAGCAGCGGTAGTTACGGTAACAACATTTTCAGTACCGGCAAATGTAAGCTCTGGCATATTAAGGAGTACACCTGCAGGAGCTACAAGACCTGTAGCAGAGAAGGCTGTCTTTGTCATCGACTTGCCTGTAGCATCAACAATAGTCAAGCTAAAACCTCTTGCATATGTGCCGGCAGGAATAGCCACAACAACCTCAGCCTTACCCTCAACATAAGGGATACCCTCCTTGTTGAATACGCGAACAAAGTTCTTACCCTCAACAGCTGTAACCTTAGCATTTGGATAGTCTACAGCGAACTCTCCAGAGATAACCTCGCCGCCAAGAGCCTCAACGGTAACAGAGCGCAAGGTCTCTTCGCCACTCTTGTTAATAACAACCTTTACAAAGCTGTAGAGGTTCTTCATAGTGGCAACAGCCTCCTGAGCATAACCCACCAGAACAGCTACTCCAGATGCAAAGTTACCAGGAACATACTCCTGCTCAGTAGCAACATTAATATTACCTGTAGTTTTGTCCACAACCTCAGCCGGATAGACAATAGAGTATGGTGCCGCAATATTAGAGATTTCAAAAACAGCTTTTGAAGAGCCTACATACTGTGCATCCACAGCTGCTGAAGCAACGCCATTAACAGCAATCTTATCGCCCTCGCTCCAAAGAACAGGGTAGCTCTTACCGTTCAATTCGCCCAACTGTGTACGAGTTGACTCTTCAATATTAACACCAATCTTTACAGTACCTGTTGGTGTCAAATCATTGGTTGCATCTTGTGCACAACCTACGGTCAGCATAGCCAATGCAAGACCAAAAATAGCATAAATCTTCTTCATAGTTTTTCTCTCTTTACATTGGTTATTACTCATCCCAAACACCATCTGCAGATGTTACATCGTCAATGGTCATACTTGCTGCAAAACCAACTTCGCAACAAACATTGAGCTCTCGAAGCTCTGGTGCCAAATAGGCATCGTTAAAAATTCTGTTCATAAAAGATTAGTTTTAGGTATTTTTAAATATTTTTTATAAAATATTCGCGTTTAATGTGTCAAAATTAATAAAAATTTAGCAAACCCCAAAATAAAATCAGATATTTTTGTAATCAAACACCCAATTGAGTCATTTTTGCCACTATATTCTCTACGACCCTTGTTTGCAAGTTATCCACAGCGGGTAAAGATTTATTTAGTCTACGCTTCTATTACCACAATAATTGATAGCGGATGTAAGATTTTTTTGTTATTTTTGCTCTATAATAGAAAATAGATATTGCTATGAAATACTTTTTACTTATTTTGGTGGCTATAGTAATGAGCCTATCTTGCATAAACAGAGCAAGCACAAACAGTAATTTGGCAGAGAGCACTGTAACTGATACAGAGTTCTGTGATATGGAGACACAGATTAGGGAGTTTGAAAAGTTTTCAGAGTGCGACAGCATCTTTTTATTCTGTGGCGACGAGCGATTAGCCGCTATTGACAAGAATGGATATTGGTTTATGGAGAAGCTGATGCACAGCTACAACGAGGTAGACAATGCTGACGAGGCGTGGGTTTGGATGTTGATGCTCAACAAGCAAGCGGAGCTATACAACCGTCGTTTAGAGCGTTATATTTATGCCGAGCTTGGCGAAAATGCCGCCCGACAAGCTGTTAAAGACCTTATGGATATGTATGATGCGGGTACTCAGTCGCAGATAAATACTGCTTCGTTTGTCTTCTCGGTAGTGGCGCTATATGATGCTATAGCGCACTATAACCGCACTTTTTATTACAATGGTCCATATTGTTCGCAGCGCGATATTCTATACAAGGCTGAGTACAACGCGTGGTATAAGATATATGATGCTCTCAGTACTCTACTCTGCGACTTTGCCTATGCGTCGGCTTCGTATAGCGCCCTATCAATGGATATTAACGAATATATTACATTCTGGGCTGAGCAGCGTGTAGAGACTCTCAAGGCTGAAAAGAATCTGATTGAATCCTCATATGAGCGTCGAAGAGTATTCAAAAGCGAGTACAAGGCTGTCTCCGATAGAGAGTTTGATAGTCTTATCGCCGAATTTGAGCAACTACTCCCTAAACTCGGCAGCAACGATGACGGTTTTAGGACTCGTCCAGCTCTTGAGACACTTAAAAGCGCTATTATCGAATGGCGAGAGGCTCGTCGCAAAATTACTAATCATTTGAGCGAAAATCAAATCGAGGAGTTTAACCAGATAACCCAGCATCTCTATGCTCAGTTCTATTTAGACATCTGTATGATGCTCGATAAACGACGCTACTAAAACGGCATCAAAACACCAAAAAAACTATTTACGAAAAAAATACTGTTTCTGTCTTCTCTTCTCCTCCTGAGAGCGAGCGACATATACGCGCTTGTGGGTATACGGATTTTCGCCGGTATAGAACATTACCGAGGAGAGAGTCATAGGTGTAGGCGTAAGGTCCTGAACCTGTTCTAAAGTAAAGTGCAGCTTTGAAAGCACCTTTGTCGAGAGGGCTCGCATATCAGACTCAGTACAACCTGGGTGTGAAGAGATAAAATAGGGTATAAGCTGATATTTGAGGTTATATTTACGACAGATACGGTTAAAGTCGCCATTAAGTTGTTCGAAGAGTGTAAATGACGGTTTACGCATAAGGTTGAGTACGCCCTCCTCGGTATGTTCAGGGGCGACCTTAAGGCGACCGGAGGTGTGGTGCAGCAGCACATCCTCCAAATAGCGAGTATCCTCAAAGAGGTCATAACGGATACCGCTGCCTATATATGCGTGTTTAACACCCTTGACATTGCGTATTTTAGCGTATAGTTCAAGTAACGGCGAGTGGTTGCGATTGAGATTTGGGCACGGCTTAGGGTGCAGGCACGATGGACGGCGACACTTACCACACTGTTGTATATCTTTACCGCCCAAACGATACATATTTGCCGAAGGACCTCCAATATCGGTAATAGTTCCCTTAAAATCGGGCATAGCCACAACAGTCTCCACCTCACGAAGGATAGATGCCTCACTACGCGAAGAGATAAACTTGCCTTGATGTGCTGAAATAGTACAGAAAGAGCAGCCTCCGAAGCATCCACGGTGGATATTTATTGAATGGCGTATCATTGCCCAGGCTGGGATATCTCCCCTATTTTTATATCGCGGGTGTGGCGCGCGCATATATGGAAGGCTAAAGGCGTAGTCTATCTGCTCGGTAGTAAGGGCGGCATTCATCGGGTTAACGACAACAAATTTATCGCCCGTAGGCTCCACTAAAACAGCCTCGGCATAAAGCAAGTTGCTTTGAGTTTCGAGAGTGACAAAATTTTCGCCAAAGGCACGCTTATCCTCGCAGCATCGCTCATAGGAGTGGAGCATAATCTTACGCGAGGGTTCTATGCGCTCCACATACTCTTTATCAGCAACAAAAGCCACCTGACGAATAGAGCGAAGTAGCTTGGCATTAAAGCCATTACGCATAGCCTGTGCCACCTGGCGGATAACCAACTCACCCATACCGTAGAGCAGGAAATCAGCACCGCTATCGACAAGTATTGACGGCATAAGGCGATTTTGCCAATAGTCGTAATGAGTCACTCGGCGGAGAGATGCCTCTATACCACCAACAAGCACCGGCACCTCCGGATAGAGTTGTTTGAGTATCTTGGTATATGTGGTTACGGCGTAATCGGGTCGAAAGCCCGCCTGACCACCTGCTGTATAGGCATCGTTGCTGCGCAAGCGTATATTTGCCGTATAGTGGTTAACCATAGAGTCCATAGCACCTGCGCTGACACAGAAACAGAGGCGCGGAGCCCCAAACTTCTTGAAATCACGCAAGTCATCTCGCCAATTAGGTTGCGGAACAACAGCCACGCGATACCCCTCAGCTTCGAAGAGACGGCTAACAACAGCCGCGCCGAATGAGGGGTGGTCGATATAAGCATCGCCGGTGAAGAGGACTATATCCACATAGTCCCAGCCTAATGCTTTCATCTCCTTAGCTGTAGTTGGTAGAAATCCCATAATTAGCGGATTGAATGTTAGTATGCTACTCGTTATACAAATGCGCCGCCTTAACATAGTTCTCCCAGCGTTCTACTACAGCCTGGAAGTCGTCAGGAGTATTGGACTCAAATATCATCTGCTCGCCCGTAGTAGGGTGTTCAAAGCCCAAAAGTCGGGCATGCAGAGCGTGACGAGGCATTATCTCAAAGCAGTTTTCGATAAACTGTTTATACTTAGAGAAGGTTGTACCCTTGAGTATCTTATCGCCACCATAGCGTTCATCATTAAAGAGCGGATGACCGATATACTGCATATGTACGCGTATCTGATGGGTACGCCCCGTCTCCAAACGACACTCCACAAGGGTCACATAACCGTAGCGACGCAGAACCTTATAGTGGGTAACAGCGTGTTTACCCTGGCTACCATCAGCAAAGACATACATCTGGTGACGATTGCGGGGATTACGACCTATATTACCCGTAATAGTACCCTCATCCTGCTCAAAATTACCCCACACAAGGGCTATATAACGGCGAGAAGTGGTATGGAGAAAGAATTGGCGCGACAGATGGTTGCAGGCTGCCGGATTTTTACCGACAACTAAAATACCTGAAGTATTTTTATCTATACGATGAACCAATCCCGCGCGTTCATCCCCCTGCTGGAACATAGGGTTATCTTGAAGATGAAAAGTCAGAGCATTGACTAAAGTACCATCATAGTTTCCGTGACCTGGATGCACGCACATACCCGCCTGTTTATTGACAACAATAACATCGTCATCTTCATAGATGATATCAATAGGAATATCCTGAGGTGTAAGCAGGCAGTTGTATTTAGGATACTCCATTTTGAGCACTATATGGTCAAAAGGCTTAATCTTGTACGATGCCTTTTGTGGACGGTCATTAACAAAGACATTGCCCTGCTCTACGGCTGTCTGCACACGGTTGCGAGAGCAATTTTCGATATGGGTGGCAAGATACTTATCCAACCGCATCATCGACTGACCCTTATCTACTGTTATCGAAAAGTGCTCATAGAGTCCATTTTCGTCAGGTTGCTGGTCAGTCAAAAACTCTCTCTTTGGCGAGGGCATTATAAGTTCCTCGTCATCAAACTCTATATCTTCGATATACTCAGCCATTGTCAATTACTGTTAGAAGAAAAATTCATCCTCCCCCTGCTCAGGCATACTCTTTGCCGGAGTATTCACACGGAGCGAGTCGGCTACCACGCGCGCCAAAGAGTCGGCTTGAGCACGCTGTTTAAGTAGCTCTTCCAGAGCCTGCTCTGCCTCAGCAAGCGCTGTAGCTACAACCTCTGCATCCAAAGTAAGGTGGAGCGAGAGGCTTGAGCCCAAAGGAACAACCTCGCTCTGCAAGAGTGACTGACGGCACACGCGAGCATCCGATTGATTTATCAGCGTAACACCCTCATCGTAGGTAATCTGACCAACATTAAGACCCTGCTCCCACAGTTTACCCTTAGCTTCAAAGAGTTTACGACCTATAAGACGCGGTACTGTGGTAGTGGTCTGTTCAGCACTCATTCCGACCTTTAGGGTTACACCGGAGCCCTTCTCGGTCATAATCTGGCTCTGCTCAGTAACCTGTTCCTGACCCAAATACTGCTCTAAGACATAGTTTGTAGCGATATCGTCAACATACTCAAGTGACGCAATCTCAAAACCAGCCCCCTCCAACATATTCTTAGCTTGGCGCAGTGAGCGACCGGCAACATAAGGCAGCGGCACACGCTTCTGAGCGAAGGAGTTGATAGTGATATATATCTTACGACCCTCCTTAACCTTAACGCCACCCTTTGGTAGCTGTTCAAGCACCATACCCCCAGGATATGCCGGGACATAGAGAGAGTCGTTAATGATAAGTTTAAGTCCGCGCTGTGAGGCGTAATACTCAGCATCCACCAATGACAATCCGGTAAAATCAGGCACTTTGAGGCGCATACCGTGGCGAGTGCCGACACTCAGGGCGACATATGACACAACAAGAAGAGTCACAAGTAGGCTCACGATAAGTGTCAGGTTCCAAAGTATTGGCTTACGACGCAGGCGTGCAAACCAAGAGCTGTTGTTATTCTTTCTCTTTGCCATAATTAATCTCATTATAGTGTGTATCACGCTCCACAGCTCTAAAGCCTGCCGAGCGACATATTCTCTCAATATCTTCAACACTCATCGTAGGACGAGTATCCTCTGCTCCTGCCATAGAGTATATCTTCGTTGAGTCCTCTATTGTTCCGTCAATATCATCCGCACCAAAGGCAAGAGAGAGTTCGGTAGTACTCTTACCATACATAACCCAATAGGCTTTGATATGCGGCACATTATCAAGCACTATACGGCTCATAGCCAGCGTACGAAGGTCGTCTATTACAGAGGTTTCACCTAAATAGGAGAGCTCATTATTGGCACTGCGGAACTTGAGCGGTATAAAGGCATTTATGCCACCTGTTTCATCCTGCAACTGACGCAGACGCATAAGATGGTCGATGCGATGTTCGATACTCTCAATATGACCATAGAGCATCGTGGCATTTGAGTCAATACCCAAACTATGAGCGGTGCGGTGCAACTCCAACCACTCCTCGGCGCTACCCTTTTGCGGACAAATCTGCATACGCACCTCTGGCGCAAAAATCTCAGCACCTCCACCTGGGATAGATTCCATACCAGCCTCCTTAAGCAGGCTCAAACCTTCGCGACGGCTAAGACCAGCTTTGGATATCATATAGTTGAGTTCGACAGCAGTAAAAGCTTTGATTGCCACCTGAGGCATAATCTGCTTAATAGCTTTAATAAGGTCAAGATAGTAGTAAAGGTCAAAGGTCGGATGCACCCCGCCGACAATATGTATCTCCGTAGCACCACTATCTTTGCGACTACGGACAATATCGAGCATCTGTTCTCTACTATATTCCCACGCTCCATCTTGGTTTGCTTTGCGGCGATAGGAGCAGAACTTGCATTCAAACATACACACATTGGTAGGTTCAAGGTGGAAGTTGCGGTTATAGTATACTTTATCGCCACTTTTACGCCTCTTTGCCTCCGTAGCCAACTCTGCGAGTAGCCACAGCGGTGCCTGACGCCATAAGTTCAATGCCTCCGAGGCATCTATACGCTCAGATGAGCGCACCTTCGCCACTATTTGTTCTATGCTGCTCATACTATTTTGGAGCTTTACGGTACAGATAGATACCAATAAGCATAAATATAACATTTGGAAGCCATACGGCTATCATTGTAGGCATACTACCACCCTTGGCGAACTCCTCGAACACGCGCGTAAGCATAATATAGGAGAAGCAGAGCGTAATACCTATACCTATATGCAGACCTGTACCTCCACGCACCTTTCGCGACGAAAGAGATACACCAATAAGAGTCAGGATAAATGTACCAAACGGATAAGAGAAGCGGATGTGGCGTTCTACCTCAATCTGTCGTACGGAGTCTGAGCCCTTCTCTCTCTGCTGCGCCAAAAAGTCATTCAACTCAACAATATTCATCGTTGTCAAGAATTCAGTCAGTCGTCCCAGCTCGACAACATCGAGGTTTATAACCGTATCTAAGTTACGATGTTGGGTAAAGCTCTCGTTATTCGTCTCATCAAAAGTGCGCTGGATATAACGCTGCGCCGTCCAGTGTTTACTCTGTGGGTCAAACTTAACATCCGAAGCCTCCAAAGTGCCCACTATACGGCTACCCTCAAACTTCTCCAACGCAAAGAAGGAGGCTACAGAGGTCGATTTGCTAAAACCGCGAATATAGGCGAAAGTTCCCGGCTCTACTTGGCGGTAAATATGGCGGTCATACTGTTCTCGCACACGACGGGCAATATACTTCTGTTCAAAAGCAACACAATCCTTTTGAGTCATAGGTATAAGCCATAGGCTGAGTGTCAATGAGAGTGCTGTGATAAACAGAGCTCCCAAAAAGTAGGGCCACATAAGCCTGCGGAACGACATACCTCCCGACAGCATCGCCACAATTTCAGTCTGATACGCCAACTTAGAGGTAAAGAAGATTACCGCAATAAAGGTAAAGAGCGCCGAGAACTGATTTATGAAAAATGGGACAAACTTAAAGTAATAATCAAAGATTATAGCCGACACCGGCGCGTGCATCTGGATAAAGTCATCCACCTTCTCCACATAGTCAAAGACCACCACAATGACAATAATCATCGCTATGGCAAACAGATATGTGCCGACAAACTTACCTAAAATATATCTGTCGAGTATCTTAAAACCCGGAAACCACGAAGGGCGCTTATTATATTGTGGTAACATCGCCATATTACAATCGTCTTGATAGTTTTTCTACCATAATCTCCTTCCACGGCGTAAAATCGCCCGCAATAATATGCATACGAGCCTGACCCACAAGCCATAGGTAGAAGCCTATGTTATGTAACGAAGCAATCTGCGCCGCCAACATCTCCTTGCACACAACAAGGTGGTGTAAGTAGGCTTTCGAGTAGAGAGTATCTACAAATGTTGCCCCATTAGGGTCTATAGGAGAAAAGTCATTCTCCCACTTCTTGTTGCGTATATTTATAACGCCCTCGGAGGTAAAAAGTTGTCCATTACGACCATTTCTTGTCGGCATAACGCAGTCGAACATATCCACTCCGCGAGCTATGCCCTCCAAAATATTTATCGGCGTACCTACGCCCATAAGGTAGCGAGGCTTGTCGGTCGGCAAAATAGCATTGACAACCTCTATCATCGAGTACATAACCTCCGTAGGCTCGCCCACCGCAAGACCTCCAATAGCGTATCCATCAGCATTGTACTGAAGAACATTCTCCGCTGCCTTAGCACGCAGGTCAGCATAACCGCAACCCTGAACTATCGGAAAGAGCGACTGGTAGTGTCCATACTTAGGTTGAGTTTTGTGATATTGGTTAAAACAGCGGTCTAACCAACGCTCTGTCAGCGCCAAAGACTTTGCTGCATACTCCTTAGGAGCATCTCCAGGAGGACACTCATCAAAAGCCATCATAATATCAGCACCTATGGTACGCTCGGTATCTATAACACTCTCAGGAGTAAATATATGTCGTGAGCCGTCAATGTGCGACTGAAAATGGCAACCATCCTCCTTGAGCTTACGGCACGCCGCCAACGAGAATACCTGAAAGCCTCCACTATCTGTCAACATAGGTCCCTCCCATGTAGAGAAACGGTGCACTCCTCCCGCCTCCTCAATAATCTCCATACCGGGACGCAAGTAGAGATGATAGGTATTGGCAAGGATAATTTGTGCCTTAGCCTCATCCTTCAAATCACGATGAAATATACCCTTCATCGCTGCAGCAGTACCCACCGGCATAAAAATAGGAGTCTGAATTGTGCCGTGGTCCGTAACTATCTCCCCCGCACGAGCTTTGCTCTGCAAATCTGTATGCTGTAAAGTAAACTTCATAAGGTGCAAAGTTATAAATAATTTGCAAGAATTGCAAATAGAGTCGGAGTATGCTACTACCTCAGTCTTTTGGCACTACGGGTGGATACAAAAGACAGAGCGCTCAGCATACTTAATCGTATGTGAGCAGCTCGGTTATGATATACAACACAGCAGATGCGTGCTTTTTACAACAAAATATCGCTAAAATAATTAATCATAAAACGCCCACGATATACCCAACTTAAACATACCCGGATTTAGAGGATAGCGAGCAATTTGGAAAGCCTCGCCGTTGCCAAAGAGC
>JAZNTY010000027.1:0-2253 GCA_045592005.1 Alistipes sp.
TGTTTTTGTGCAGGTCCGCCGTTTCGACAAAGGAGACCATCGAGGTGAACGGCGAAACCTATCCCGTGTATAAGATGGAAATCTCCAACACATCTCACCCATTCTACACCGGTAAGATTAAGTTGGTTGATACCGCTGGTCGCGTTGATAAGTTTATGAGCCGTTACGCAAAGCGCTACGATAAGAAGAACAAGTAAAAAACTGTTCTCGGAAAAAAGAGGAGGCTGTCCAACAAGAGTGTTGCGACAGCCTCTATTGTATCTCTACTACTCAAAATTATAGTTCTCCTCCACGCCTTCAAAGACTACGCGCTCGGCAATATCTCGGATACTCTTTGCCAGAGTAGCCTCAACACCACAATCAGATACGCCAGCGGTAAAGCGACTATTATATACGGTCAGGTAGTTAATGCAAGCCTTCATATAGGCTCCGGCACGATTTTGATGGCGGTCATCGGTATGTAGCAGGTTTATGTTCTCGCCCCTTGCCACGCGGAAGCCCAAACCTATAGGGCTGACAATAACATCGCAATCGACCTCTCTTTGCAACATCTCAATACCGGTTTTAAGCAGGTAGTCAAGCTTGTCATAACTTCCATAGCCTCGATAGTTGCTATAAGGGCACGCCCAGGTGCGCTCATATACTATCTGGCACGAAGGCGAGTAGTTGAGCGTAAGCGCATTTATCTGATTACAAGCGTTAAGGATAGCCTTTGTACCCTTTTCGGCATATATCGCAGGGTTTGGAGATGTATCCTGTAAAAAGGCGTAGTGATAGCCACCCTGTTTGATTGCATCCAACGACATTTCGAGAGTCAAATGCTCCGCAAACGACTGACTTCCCTTAACACCGATAACAGCGTCAACCTGATGACCCTCAGTGCGAGCAATCTCCTTAAACATAAAGGCTGTGCCGTAATAGTAAGTAAATGAGTTGCCAATGAAGAGCACTCTTTTGGTATCAACAGACAGCGGTGCCTCAGGGTATTTAATCATATACATACCCATATAGCCGCTATTTGAAGGTATACAAATACCACCCACACCATCCGAAAGTGTACGCAGACGCACCTTTACGCAACCATTTTTAATAGGCTCGGTAAGGGTAAAGGACTGTGTGAAGGTGGTGTGGTATGCCGAATTAAAGTACCTACAAAGAAGAGAATACTTTAAGCCATCCTCAGCCGTGCGTAGCGAGTTTTTAACACTCTTCCACCGACCCTCATCCCAATACTCAAAGATAAAGTACTTTGGAGAGGTTGCCTCCGCAGCGGCAATAGTACACATAAAGTCAATCTGCTCTCCGGCTGCAATACCGGCAGTAGGAATAGCATAGAGCAGATAGTCCCCTTTAGCCATATTTGCCACAACAGGACCACTATTGAGCGTGTAATCGAGCGCTTTACCACTTGGAGCGACAACACACAGCACCGCACTGCTATTGAGTGGCGATACCACTCCGTTGCTACTCCACCTTGAGGAGTCATAGCGCGACGATTGGGTCTCCAATCGTGCAGGAAACGCCTCTGTGATAGTTGTAAAGTATGCCGGCTGGCTAACAGGAATTGTTACACTGACTCCACTCTTTGCCCCCGTAACAGTTACTACAGAGTTGCGGGCTGTGGTCGAGAAGTTTGGCTCCGACCAAATCTTGACACTCTGCACCTCGCCTTTAGAGACAACCTTGCAACTCTCCACAATACCAAACCACGACCCTGAAGCCGAAATGGTCAATGGCTCGTCTGCACTACCGATAGATACCACCTGCGCGCCCTTACTCTGCGCAGACAACACAATACTCTCAGGCGCGGTAAGCCCGCCAATAACCGTCGGTATCGGGGTAGTTTCATCTTGGGCTATCTTACCGCAGCTAATAACAGATAGCGTAAGGATGATAATGAAAATCAATGCCCTTTTCATAATACAAATATATGAATTATTGCATTATTACACAAAGTGGTCCGGGTAAATCAGATTTTAGACGAGGATTTACCACGCTCGGCAAAAAATCCCACCGATGGATAGTACTAAGTACAGCCATTGGTGGGACTTTTTTGTTAGCGGCAGTAAATACCGTATAAAATCAGATTTTAAGCGCCGAAGTTATCATAAAGAATATTCTCAGCCGGCACGCCGAGTGAATCGAGAAGTTTCTCTACTGATGCGACCATCATTGGAGGTCCGCACATAAGGTAGATACAGCCCTCTGGGTCCTCGTGATTCTTGAGGTAGTTCTCGAAGAGGACATTGTGAA
>JAZNTY010000028.1:0-1972 GCA_045592005.1 Alistipes sp.
CAACCCAACCGTAGTTATGTCGTCAAAACACTACGCCATTATAGCCATCTTATTGTATGGAGTGGGCATTGTTGTGACAATGCTCTATGGCGTTGTGTATATAGAGCATAAACCTCTTAAGGAGGCGGAACTGTTTGTGGAGTTTTTAGAGCCTGAGCAAGAGCTTACTACCGAGTCTGCGCCTGCCCCTGCTCCCGATGTGGCACCGCAACACCAGACCGTTGCAGAGGTTGATAACTCACAGCAGACCGACGGAGATGCCCCAAAGACGCAGACCGTAAATCCGCGTGCTCTGTTTAAGATGAATCAGGGTGGAGTGGACGAGCCGGAAAATGGCGGAAATCCTTATGCTCAAGCCTCTGATGAGGATAGCTCGGCGGGAAAAGGTGAGGGACTTAATCCTATAGGCTCTGAGGCGCTTGATGAGGGGCTGCAGGGTCGTGGTCTTGTTGGTGCACTGCCTATGCCGGCATATCCAGCGGGTAATAGGGGTGGAAAGGTGGTTGTTCGTGTGGCTGTGGATAAGCATGGAGATGTTACCTCGGCAACTTATGAGCCGAAGGGCTCTACAACCTCAGACTCGTCGCTTGTTGAGGCGGCTATAAAGGCTGCCAAGCGGGCAAAGTTTACCGAAAGCGCAGCGTATATGCAAGGCGGAACGATAACATATATATTCAAACTTAAACAGTAGCAAGGAATGATTATGAAACGACTATTGCTGACTCTATCGCTTATTTTTGCTATTTACACTGTGGTCGCTGAGCAGAGTGAACTCTCTGGGATATCGTTTGATAAGAAGGAGTACGATTTTGGTCGTGTGCCACGCGAAAATAAGAATTATACTTGTACCTTTATCCTTGAGAATAAGACAGATAAGCCTCTTGTCTTGCTCAGTGTAAACACCTCTTGCTCATGTCTTAAGGCACACTATTCTCGCCGCCCGCTAAAGGTTGGCGATAAGACAAATATCACTATGACCCTTGAGGCATCAAAGATGGATAAGGGTCTTTTTCATCGTGTCGTAGAAGTGCATACAAATTCAGGTGTTGCCCGCCTTGTTGTTCGCGGTATGAGTGAGTAGCGTTCGATTGGCTGTAAAGAAAAAAGAGCCTCGACGAGACTCTTTTTTTTATGCGTTGAGGTAGAATACGATCGCAACAAAGTGACAGGCGGCAGCGATGTTTATCATCAGATGCCAAACTAAGTGGTGGTATCTAAAGCCCTTCTTGGCATAGAAATATGCTCCCAATGTATAGAATACTCCACCCGCGGCGATAAGGATAAGCAGCTGGAGCGATGCGTTGCGGATAAAGAGCGGCATAAAGAAGACCACGGTCCATCCCATAATTAGGTAAATTGTCAGACTAATGGCGGGTATTGAACGCTTAGAGAGTGACTTGTAGAAGATGCCGAATAGTACCATTGCCCATTGTAAAGCCACGATTAAAATACCTTGCCAGCCTCCTATAACTGTCAGAGCTATAGGAGTGTACGAGCCTGCTATGGCGACATAAATCATTATGTGGTCGAGGATGTGAAATATCTCTTTGTGGCGCGAATCGGGGTGCATTGAGTGGTAGAGCGTAGATGTTAAAAACATCAGAAAAATTGAAATTACAAAAATTGAGACTCCGACAGCATACTCAATGTTGTTTCCCACTGCGTGGGTGTAGCTCCAGAGTGTTGCAAAAGGGAGTGTGAGCAGAGTTAAAACTGCCATAACTCCGTGAGATACAGCGTTTGCAATCTCCTCTCCAAAGGTGGGTATGTATTTGGTTATTTTCATATTCATTCGCAAAAGTATATAATTTTTTTCACAACAAAAAATGTTCTCCATTTTCGTTATTCTTTGCCCCTTTTGGGAGATTTTGATGTGTCAATTTCTTTAGAAATTAAAACTTTGTCAAGAAAAATTAGTTATTAAAAACTTTTAATTGAGCAAAAATGTAAAAAATATTCGCAAATATGTTGG
>JAZNTY010000029.1:0-6752 GCA_045592005.1 Alistipes sp.
TTTTTCATAATTCTCATAATATTTAATTCCAAGTGCAAAGGTAGAGGCAAAATAGAGGTCAAAAAAGGTCTATTGCGCTTATTAATTGGAGCATTTGGCGCACGGTACTGAAACTTTGTTCCAAAAGTTCTACATTTGTGGAGCAAAAGGCGTTTTTATGGACAACACACTATCTTCAACACTCCAAAAATATATAGACCACTTTCCTGAAAGTAGAACATATAGCATTGATGACAAGCTGACAATTATTGACAACCCTCAGTTTGCCGTTTTACCTAACCACCCATATCGTTGCCCGCTTTCAGTAGCTATATACTGCACGCAAGGCAGAGGCGTTGGAAGAATAAACACCAACACCTTTTCGCTCACTGCGGGCGGTTTTATGATTGTACTTCCAAATCAGATTACAAAATTAGTAGATATTAGCGACGATTTTCGCGCTACATATATTTTAATGACAGACTCCTTTACAGAGCTATTAGGAATTGGCAACACCTTCAACCTACACTCGACCATTTCACAACATCCACACATAAACTTAATTGGACAAGCAAAAGATGCATTAGAAGGATACCTATCTATGTGCAAGAGTATTATACCGGAGCATAGAAACCCAAACAGACTTGAGATTGTCACATTGCTCACAAGAGCCTTTTTTCTCGGTATGGGGTATTTCTTACACCAAACAGAGGATAACGGAAACAACCGACAGAGTGAACTAACAAATCAGTTTATACGGCTTGTAGAGCAGAACTACATCCAACACCGCGACCTAAAGTTCTATGCTGAGCAGTTATCGCTTACTCCAAAGCACATTTCGCTTGTAGTAAAGCAGTCAAGTGGCAAGAGCGCGACAGAATGGATAGAGAAATATGTTATTCTTGATGCAATAACCCAACTATCATCAACCGATAAGGGTATTAAAGGGATTGCTTACGACTTAGGCTTTCCATCACAATCATTCTTTGGAAAGTACTTTAACCGAGTTGTCGGCTTATCCCCTGCCGCATATCGAAAGAGAGATAAAAAATAGTGGACTACAACGCTCGGTGTAGCCCACTAACCTTAAAGAAAAAAACTACTTGTTAATCTCTGAAAGCTTCTCAAACAACTCGCCAAACGAAGCTACAATCTCTTCACGAAGAGCTGCATAATACTTACGAACAAGCGAAGGGTTGTGTGGCTCAGTAGGATTATTAACTTTGGTATAGAGAGCGTTACGAAGCTCTACACCCTCCTGCATTACAGCAAAAATCTCCTTATCCTTAGCAGGCTGGAAATAGATAGCCATATCGCAATCAAATACCAACTCCTCAAGACGGTAGTCAATCTCCTTTTTCAATACTCTTAAATTTGCCATAGTTTCAATATTTTTTGTTTAACAGATTTACACAATCATACAGCAAAGATAAGAATATATTGCCAAACAGCAAAGATTTCTATCGTTTTTTTCTTTCTCTGTGCTCTTTTTGAGGAACTTCCACAATAATACCCGTCTCATCGGTCTCCACAACAGCTACAGGATATGGTTTCTCAGCCTGCTTTGGTGGTGTGGGTTCACTTTTTGGTTCAACCTTAGGTTCCGGTTTTGGTTGTGGAGGAGTAACAACAACTACCTTCTCAACATATTTATCCATACCATACTCTACATTGATATTAACGCGACGCATAGCCGGTAGAAGGGTATTTTTGAAATATTTCCACACCTGAGGCATCTTTTCCAATTCAGCCTGTTTTTGCAATTCAGTATGCGAAGTGCTATTCAATATAGCAATCACAGCATCCTTATTCTGCAACTGCGACTTTTCAAGGGGCTCTACACACGCGGACCACAACAGAGCCTTAGATGATACTTTTGGCTCCATTTTAGGGCATTTGCTCTTAAGAAAGGTAGTTACTGCTTTAGCTCTATCTGCTGCCAAAGCACTATTTTTCAGCTCAATACCATCTGGAGAAGCATATCCAATGACAGACACATTAAGAATATGCATTGTTGTATCGGAAGCCTTCTCTGCAAAGCTGTTTAGGGCAGCCATAGTATCTGAGTTATCGGAGAAGCTCTGCTGCACAACTGCATTATTGATAGGAAAGAGTACATCAAATTGCTCACTATCCTTATCAGCATTAGGTAGCAAATACTTTTCGACAATCTTATTACCCTGCTGCTCCTTTGATATCAACACAGAGTCACTTTGCGCCAAAGCAGATACCACTGACAGAGACGCCACAAATAGAGATAATGTAAACTTTTTCACGGCTATAATATTTTTGGTTTTCGTCCTACCAATACCAAAAACCAAGCCAACAAAGTCTACAAAAATTATTTACAACTCCACGCCAAGCATTTTAGCTATCTGATGACAACTATAGGCTGCATTATAGCGGTCAAAATGATATGCCGATATACCTACACCACGCGCCGCCTCAACATTCTCTATACGGTCATCTATAAATAGGGTCTGCGAGTCTTCAAGCTGATAACGGTCAAGCAGAAGTGTATAAATCTCACTCTCAGGTTTTGTTAACCCCACCTCACAAGATATTATTTGACCATCAAAGTAGCTATATACAGCCATCTCTCTTAGAAAGGCGATATACTCCTTAGACATATTAGAGAGTACATAAAGTCTAAAACCCTCTTGCTTTAGACGCGCTATCAGTTCGGCAGTTGGTACCACCTGCTCTTGATATGTTACCGCCTGAAGCATCATACTCTTTGCAAACTCAGCTGTAGAACCTCTATATTCGGCAAGGCACTGAGCCACAGAGTCTATCGAGCGCGTACCTCGGTCATAGTCATTCCAAAAATCAGGTAGGTGTTCGCCTGAGTTAATAAAAGAGAAGTAATCCATCAATTGCTGCGGACAACGCTGTTCATTACGCGCCACAACAACACCTGCAAGGTCAAAAACGATATTCTTCATGGTTTGTACTTACTAAAAAACAACCTTTACTCCAACCTGTATACGCCAGCGGGAAAGTAAATCATTCTGCGATATCTCTCCTCCAACAAAGCGGTATGAAGCGGTCTTATTGCCACTTCCATCATCCTCAAGAGCCGTAACTTCAACAGGCGAGAGTTTCCAATCATCAAGGAAGTGTACTGCACCCCAATTTCGATTAAGCAGATTAGTTAAATTCATCATATCAACAGTTATTTGCACCTTACGCGAAGAGTTGCGACTAAAGTAAAAGTCCTGTGCAAAATGGAGGTCAATATGGTGTTCAAAAGGGGCTATTAAGCAGTTGCGCTCGGCATAAGAGCCTCGGTGAGTACGAAGGTAGCAGTTTGACTCGATATAGTCATCAAATGCTACACGCTGCTGCTCGTTCTCAAAATTCATAGCAGCCAACTCTGTCTTTGTAGGTATATAGATGGTTGAGTTTCCACGATATGTATCGCCATTAACATCAATACCATTCTTATAGTATGTCGGTGTATAACGCATACCCGAATATCCCTGATAGATGAGCGACACTGTAGTGCCAAAGATAGAGCCATATCGCTTAGAGAAGCATGCTTGCAGTGTCAGTTTATGCGGTGTCTCAAAAACAGAGTGGGTAAGCGACTTATTATTCGACTCTATAGCATAACTCTTGCCCCAAATACTTGGAGCTGATGACGATACTCCATCATTGGCTGTATAACTCTGAGAGAATGTATAAGCAGCGGAGAGTTTCAAACCGAAGTTAAACACCTTCTCAACACTTGCAGATAGATTATATGAGTAACCTCGGCTATCATTTTCAAGATAGTAGACCGAAGAGAAACTCTTTTTGGCAGTCGAACTATAATAGGTAGAGGTATTACTGTCTGTGGTCAAAGAGCTATTGACGGCATATAATTTTGCCCCTGCATCCTCTGCCACAAGATTACGGATGGATATATCATTTAGCGACTTGGCATAGATACCCTCAACAGCCAACCTCCAACCGCTACCTACAGAAGCCTCAAAAGCTAAGTTCGCCTTAAAGGTCTGCGGATAACGGAATTTACGGTCAGCAACATATATAACCGGATTGGCGCTAGTACCAACCGTACCGCTTGGAGAGGTACCAAATGGCGGGATATTATCGCCATAGAGAGTATAGCCGGTCTGTGTCATACCTGTATTTGAGTAACAGTTGGTAATCCACACAAACGGTATTCTTCCTGTAAATAGCCCGGCACCACCTCGCAATGTTAGTCTACTGCTCCTACTTGGAATATTCCATCTAAAGCCCACACGAGGAGAGAGTAGTATATGAGTTGCCGGCTTGCTATTGGTTACAACACCATATTTTGTAGCAATATCACTTGTATTAAAAGTCACATTTTCACGCGGTGTGTTAAATATCATAGGCACATCGGCGCGCAAACCATAAGTGAGTTGCAGATTATCTATCCAAACCTCATCTTGAGCAAAAAGTCCAAACTGAGCCGTATTAATTCTCACAGAGGCATCGCCCACAGGTATGGTTTGTTGGAACATTGACGGTTTACCATCAAGAAAGTCCTGCATTGTGTTGTATGTATACGAGCCTATGGCATTGGCTACAAAAAGTACCTTTGCCGTAAAAATCTCATTATGAGTACCCACCGTTATGTTATGTCCGCCCCTACGAATAGAGAGGTAGTCAGATAGAGTTATACTATTTTGGGTCAGTGAATTACTACACGCCATACCATCTGTACCAATTTTAACTGCTGTACTCTCCCCATCTCTAATATGGTCAATAGTAACAAACGGGACCTTCTCGTCCGTGTCTCGCCCATCTATAACACGATTATAACCCACGCGCAAAGAGTTGTGTAGTTGCGGTGAGAGATTTGAGTTCAACTCCATCATCAGAGAGTGGTTGTTGCTAATAGAGGTATAACCGGCACCATGAAAGAGCAGCGTTGAAGCAGAGTTTACATACTCATCTTTGCCGGCATCAAGGAAGTTATAACGAAGAGCAAGCGTGTGCTTATCCGATATATTCCAATCTAATCGAGCCAACACTGACACAGACTCTCTATCCACATTTCGACGACCATACCCACCGCCATTATAGCCTGTAAGCGACTGATAGTGATTTGCTATAGTAAGAGCATCCTGCTCTGCAACCTTACAATTCACATCGCCTATATAGTATGCTGACGGCGAACGGTCTATACAACTCTGGGCACTTATGAAGTAAAAGAGTCTATTTTTCACAATAGCTCCACCTATAGAGGCTCCATAGGTCAAGGTATTCTGTTTAGCAAGAGGCGCACTATTTGGACCCTTACCATAGAGATTATTATCGGTATAATAGAGATATGCTGTACCGGCAAGGGTATTTGTTCCCGACTTGGTTATGGCATTAATTCCACCTCCCGTAAAACCACTCTGCCGTACATCAAATGGTGCTGCGACAACCTGAACGCGCTCTAAAGCCTCAAGTGGTATAGGATTTGCTCCGGCAAGACCTCCATTAGTACCGCTCGCTGTAAGTCCATACATATCGTTATTAACGATACCGTCAATATAGAACGAGTTATAACGACTATTAGCGCCACCAATACTCACGCCACCCTCTTGCTGCGTAGCTGCAAATGGAGAGAGACGCGCGATATCATATATTGAACGGGTAACCGTAGGCAACGACTCCATATCTTGTGTTGAAAAGTCGTTATTACCTTTTGTACCGGTAACCACAACACTCTGTATAGACTCCTGATCTTGCAGTGTGGTATTCAGCTGCACAGTCTGCCCCAAAGTGGTAAAAACATCCTCCATAACCACGCTCTTATAGCCAACAAAGGAGAACTCAACCTGATACGGACCTCCTACCTTTAGACCTTCAAGATAGTAGTAGCCATTGATATTGGTCTGAGTACCATAAGTGGTACCTGTAGGCGTATGTATCGCCACAACGGTGGCTCCAAGAAGCGGCTGGGTGTTGTTATCAACAACCTTACCTGAGATAGAAGATGTTGTCATCTGCGCCCAAAGTGTTGCTGGCAGCAGAAGTAACAGAAGTGTTGTAAAGAGTTTACGCATTGTATAAAAAATAAAAAATCCGACATCAATTACGACATCGGGGACCACGAACACCACAACAAGGCACACAATGCCCCAAGTGTGATGTAACGATTTCTACCATCCGGACTATACCGTCCGTATTGGAATTTCACCAATTCAGTCCCTCAAGCAAGTACTACCCTACTCTCAGGAGTCGCGGACTTTAACCGCCGGTGGGGAGTTGCACCCCGCCCCGAAATCAACTATTTGAGTGCAAAGATAAGAAAAAAGGGTTAAAACTGCAAAATTATTTGGCAATTTTGATACTCAATTCGTAGAGTAGATAGAGTGGAATGATGACCAAAATCATACTCATTACATCCGGAGGAGTAATAACCGCTGCACATACAGCGAGAATAACAATGGCATGACGGCGATATTTTCGCATCAACGCAGCCGATATAAGCCCCATTTTTGAGAGCAGATGAACAACCATAGGCAAGCAAAATATCAATGCGCTGACAAGCACCATATTGGCAACCAACGCGACATATGAGCGGGCATCTATCATATTCGATATCAAACTGCTAACCTCATAGTTAGTCAAGAAATTAACCGCCAATGGTGCCAAAACAAAATAGCCAAACAACACACCGACAACTATACATATTACCGTATAGAGTATAAAAGTCAGACAGCTACGCCGCTCCTTTGGTTCTAAAGCCGGCAGAACAAAGAGCCATAGTTCAAAGAGTAGATATGGCACAGCCACAATTAAGGAGA
>JAZNTY010000030.1:0-6362 GCA_045592005.1 Alistipes sp.
GCGTACACGCGTAAGTCCTTGAGCTCTAAGTGGTAATGAAATAATAGCACCTTCAGGAATGTTCTGTAACGCAATGCCAATGGAGAGAGTAACAGCCGCAGCCAAGTTCATCTCTATCTGCCCGGATAAAGCTCCTGCCACAACAACGCCTACCGCCATACCTTCAGGTATGTTGTGTAGTGTGACGGCGAGCATAAGCATTGTGGACTTGCCTAAAGATGTGGGAATACCTTCTGGCGTAGAACTATCTATATGCAGATGCGGAGTAAACATATCAAGCAATAGCATAAAGCCCATGCCGCCCAAAAAACCGACTAATGCAGGCAGCCAGCCTGCAACTCCTGAAGCCTCAGCCTGATTTATTGCAGGGATAAGTAGCGACCACACTGCTGCCGCGACCATAACGCCAGATGCGAAGCCTAAGAGAGTGTTCTGCATCTTTGCTGCGGAGCTGCTGCCGAGTATCAAAGCGCTTGCAGAGCCAATGATGGTGCCGGCAAAAGGGATAAGCAGTATTGTTGCAATCTGGAGTGTTGTCATAGCGCAAAGGTAGTAAATGTTGCCCAAAAATGCAAAAGTCGTGACAAATTATACCGCTCAAATAGGTTTTGGGGGTTGTCTGTCTATTTATGAGTTGAAAATAAGCCGGCTTCATCTCTACTATTTAACCGTTCATCTCTAAATTCAGACTGTTAAAAAACTAACAGCAAAAATATTGGGAACTGAGAAAAAAAGTAACTATTTTTGCAACGCTGAAAAAAGGACCTATTTATAAATAGGTATGTTAGGTATACAAATTGCAAACAAACAAATTACAATAAAGTACTACAATTATGGCAGAAAAGAAGTTTATCACTTGTGACGGTAACTATGCTGCGGCGCATATTGCATATATGTTCTCAGAGGTTGCTGCCATCTATCCTATTACGCCATCGTCAACTATGGCAGAACTTGTTGACGAGTGGGCAGCTCAGGGTCGTAAAAATATCTTTGACCAGACCGTTAAGGTTGTAGAGATGCAGTCTGAGGCAGGTGCAGCAGGTGCAGTTCATGGCTCTCTTCAGAGTGGCGCTCTTACATCAACCTTCACAGCATCACAGGGTCTGTTGTTGATGATTCCTAATATGTATAAGATTGCTGGCGAATTGCTTCCTGGCGTATTCCATGTTTCAGCTCGTGCTTTGGCGGCTCAATCGCTTTCAATCTTTGGCGACCATCAAGATGTTATGGCTGCTCGCCAGACCGGTTTTGCAATGCTTGCAACCTCTTCGGTTCAGGAGGTTATGGATCTTGCCGGCGTAGCTCATATTGTAGCTCTCAAGGCTCGTATCCCATTTGTTCACTTCTTTGACGGTTTCCGTACTTCGCACGAAATTCAGAAGGTCGAGCTTATGGATGCCGCCTCACTTACAGCAATGTTTGACCGAGAGGCTCTTGCTGCGTTCCGCAGCCGTGCTCTCAACCCAGAGCACCCTGTATCGCGCGGTACTGCACAGAACCCTGATATCTACTTCCAGACTCGAGAGGCTTCGAATAAGTTCTACGATGCGGTGCCTGATATGGTCGCTCAGACTATGGAGCAGATATCGGCTATCACAGGTCGCCACTACGCTCCATTTGTATACTACGGAGCTCAGGACGCTGAGCGTGTAGTTGTGGCTATGGGCTCTGTTACCGAGACTTTGAAGGAGGTTGTTGATTACCTGAATGCTCGTGGTGAGAAGGTGGGAGTTGTTACCGTACACCTCTATCGTCCATTCTCTGCAAAGTATCTCTTTGCAGTGCTGCCTAAGAGTGCTAAGAAGATTTGCGTTCTTGACCGCACTAAGGAGCCGGGAGCAAATGGTGAGCCACTCTACCTTGATATTGTGGATGCATTCTACTCTGAGGGTGTTCAGGCTCAGATTATCGGTGGTCGTTATGGTTTGTCTTCTAAGGATACCACTCCGGCTCAGATGCTAGCTGTATATGAGAATATGGCTCTTGAGACTCCAAAGAACCACTTCACTGTCGGTATCGTTGATGATGTTACAAACCTCTCACTGCCTGTGGGCGAGGAGATTTCTATGGCTAAGGAGGGTACTTTTGAGGCTCTATTCTTCGGTCTTGGCGCTGACGGTACTGTGGGTGCAAATAAGAACTCTATTAAGATTATCGGTGGCTCGACAGATAAGTATTGCCAGGCATACTTTAGCTACGACTCAAAGAAGTCAGGCGGTTATACCTCTTCTCACCTCCGCTTTGGCGATAAGCCAATCACTTCGCCTTATCTTGTGACTACTCCGGACTTTATTGCTTGCCATGTGCCTTCGTATGTGGATAAGTACGATGTCCTTAAGGGTCTTAAGGTTGGTGGTTCATTCCTACTCAACTCTGTAGGCGATGTTCAGACCACTTGCGCAACTCTGCCAGACCATATGAAGGTTTATTTGGCAAAGAACAAGATTAATTTCTACATCATCAACGCAACTAAGATTGCAGCCGAGCTTGGTCTTGGTAGCCGCACAAATACCATTATGCAGTCTGCATTCTTCAAGATTGCAAATGTTATCCCATTTGAGCAGGCTGTAGAGGAGATGAAGAAGGCTATCTACAAGTCTTATGGCAAGAAGGGCGAGGATATTGTCAATATGAACTATGCCGCTGTTGATGCTGGTGCTACTGCTGTTGTTAAGGTAGAGGTTCCTGCTGAGTGGGCAAATATTGAGATGTGTGAGAACTGCCAGAGCGTAGATATGTCGCGCCCTGAGTTTGTTCGCAATGTTGTTGACCCTATCAACGCGCTTAAGGGCGATATGCTCCCTGTTTCTGCTTTCAATGGTCGTGAGGATGGTACTTGGGACAATGGTACAGCAGCTTGGGAGAAGCGCGGTATCGCTGTAAATGTTCCTAAGTGGGATGTTGATAAGTGTATTCAGTGTAACCAATGTTCTTATGTCTGCCCTCATGCTGCCATTCGTCCATTCTTGGCTACAGAGGAGCAGGTGGCAGCAGCTCCAGAGGGAACACAGTTCAAGCAAGGTCTTGGTAATACTAAGGCTTACAAGTTCCGTATTCAGGTCTCTCCACTCGATTGTACCGGTTGTGGTAACTGTGTTGATGTTTGCCCTGCCAAGGAGAAGGCTCTTGTTATGCAGCCTCTTGCATCGCAGATGGGCGAGGTTGAGCGCTGGAACTATATGCACAATCAGGTTGGCTATAAGGACCTTGACCGTGCAAAGATGGTTAAGAATAGTCAATTTGCTCAGCCTCTCTTTGAGTTCTCAGGTGCTTGTGCAGGTTGTGGCGAGACTCCATATATTAAGACCATTACACAGCTCTTTGGCGAGCGTATGATGGTTGCAAATGCTACCGGATGTACCTCTATCTACTCGGCGTCAGCTCCATCTACTCCATATTGCACAAACGAGAAGGGGCATGGTCCGGCTTGGGCTAACTCTCTGTTTGAGGATAACGCCGAGTTCGGTCTTGGTATGCATATCGGTATTGAGAAACTCCGTGATACCCTCGCAAATAATATGGCTAAGGCTATCGCAGAGTGCGATAAGTGCTCAGACGAGCTTAAGGGCGTTATGCAGGAGTGGATTGATAACCGCCACCTTGCAGCAGCTTCTGCTGAGATTACAGCTCGCCTTCTTCCTCTTTGTGAGGCTTGTGGTTGCGATACTTGTCGTAAGATTGTGGAGAATAAACAGTTCCTTGTTAAGAAGTCACAGTGGATTATCGGTGGTGACGGTTGGGGCTATGATATCGGCTTTGGCGGTGTTGACCATGTTCTGGCATCAGGCGAGGATGTAAATATCCTTGTTGTAGATACCGAGGTTTACTCAAATACTGGTGGTCAGTCTTCTAAGTCAACACCTATTGGCGCTGTTGCAAAGTTCGCTTCAAATGGTAAGCGTATTCGCAAGAAGGATTTGGGTGCTATTGCTATGACATACGGTTATGTATATGTTGCTCAGGTATCTATCGGTGCATCACAGACTCAGCTCTTCAATGTCCTTAAGGAGGCAGAGGCTTATCCGGGTCCATCACTCATTATCGCTTATGCACCTTGTATTAATCACGGTATTAAGGGCGGTATGACCCGCACACAGACCGTTGGTAAGCAGGCTGTAGAGTGTGGATATTGGCACTTGTGGCACTACAACCCACTTCTTGAGAATGAGGGCAAGAACCCATTTGTTCTCGACTCAAAGGAGCCGGATTGGAGCAAGTTCCGCGACTTCCTGCTCAAGGAGGTGCGCTACACATCCCTCCAGAAGACCTTCCCGGCAGAGGCTGACGAGCTCTTCGCAGCAGCTGAGGAGAATGCTAAGTGGCGTTATAACTCATATGTGCGTCGCGCAAAGCTTGAGTTCTAATAACCTATGTATATCAAACGATAGAGTCCCCATTTTCTGGGGGCTCTATCGTTTGATATTGTAGAGCAATTACTTAATAAACAGTATCTCTCGGTATTTTGGTAGAGTCCAAATTTGGTCATCTACAACCTCCTCTAATCGATCAATCTCTTGGCGAATAGTATCGAAGTATACGGCTACAGTATCGTGGTAAGCGATAGCCTTTTGGCGCATATCCTCAATACGGTTTGCCCGTTTTCGACATTCAATCATCTCGGCAACAAGGGTCTGTATTTTTGCAGTGCGGTTCTGAATATTTTCAATCAACTCGCGGTCTATCGCTGATGACATACCAAGTTGGTGTAGCTTCCAAGCCTTATCAAGCAGTACGCTTTCGTATTTTGAGGCAATTGGAACAATGTGGTTCATTGCTAAGTCTCCTAATACGCGTGCCTCAATTTGTATCTTTTTAACATACATCTCACGCTTTATTTCTGCTCTTGCCTCTAACTCTACCTTGTTATATACACCCATATTGCTGAATAACTCTATGGTCTGTGGGTCAAGGAAGCGGTCGAAGTTTAGCGGAGCCGATACCTCGCAGTCTAAACCACGACGGGCTGCCTCAGCCTTCCACTCGTCAGAGTATCCGTTGCCGTCAAAGCGGATAGGTTTGCAAAACTTTATCAACTCGCGGATACTTTCGTATATAGCCCTCTCTTTCTTCTGTCCACGCTCCATTTTGGCATCTATGGTGTGCTTAAATTTGGTAAGTTGCTCAGCTACGGCTGTGTTGATTACAATTATAGCTTCAGCACAGTTGTCGGATGCGCCTACAGCGCGGAACTCAAATCGATTACCTGTAAAGGCAAACGGAGAGGTGCGGTTGCGGTCGGTATTGTCGCGTAGAAGAGATGGTATCTGCGTTAGACCACTCATACGAAAGGCATTTTTTGAGTCAAAGCGAATATCCTCATCACTCTTAGAACTCTCTATTTTGTCCAATACTGACGATATTTGTGAGCCTAAGAAGGTTGATATTATCGCCGGAGGAGCTTCGCCAGCGCCTAAACGATGTTCGTTGGTCGCCGACATAACTGAAGCTTTGAGTAGCCCGTTATGTTTGTATACGGCAGCAATCACATTGACCAAAAAAGTGATAAACTGTAGGTTCTCAAACGCGGTCTTGCCAGGACGAAGAAGATTTACACCTGTGTCTGTGCCTAAAGACCAATTGTTATGCTTTCCGGAGCCATTAATGCCCTTAAACGGCTTCTCGTGCAACAATACGCGGAAATGATGACGCTTTGCAACTTGGTTCATGATGGTCATCAGTAGCTGATTGTGGTCATTGGCTAAATTTGCCTCCTCATAAACCGGAGCTAACTCAAACTGATTTGGAGCAACCTCGTTATGGCGTGTCTTAAGTGGAATACCGAGCTTAAGCGACTCATACTCAAGGTCCTTCATAAAGGCAATGACTCGCGAAGGTATGGCGCCAAAGTAGTGGTCATCAAGCTGCTGGTTTTTTGCCGCCTCGTGTCCCATAAGTGTACGACCTGTCTGCACAAGGTCGGGACGCGCTGACCATAGAGCATCGTCTATTAGAAAATACTCCTGTTCCCAACCTAAGTATGAGTATACACGCTCTACGCCTCTGTCAAATAGTCGGCAGACATCTGTTGCTGCTTTGTTGACAGCCTGAATGGAACGCAAAAGAGGTGTCTTGTAGTCTAACGCCTCGCCATTGTAGGCAATAAATAGGGTAGGAATACATAGGGTGGTGTCGACAATAAATGCCGGCGAAGTAGGGTCCCAAGCCGAGTATCCGCGTGCCTCAAAGGTGTTTCTAATACCACCACTCGGAAAACTTGATGCATCCGGTTCTTGCTGAATGAGTACCTTACCTGAAAAATCTTCTAATAGTCCTCCTTGACCATCCGGCTCAGCAAAGGAATCGTGCTTCTCGGCAGTTCCGCCCGTCAGAGGTTGAAACCAATGGCAGTAGTGGTCTGCACC
>JAZNTY010000031.1:0-3625 GCA_045592005.1 Alistipes sp.
TCAAGAGTGCGCGTGTAACTTTTGAGGAGGTGGCAGACTCGCTTAGCGGCAATGATGTCTATCTAACCTATGTTGGAGGCAGTGACTCAGTGCTGCTTAACTATACAAAGGAGCGCTTTTTGGATTGTAGGATACTCTGCACTCCGGCACTCAAGCAGAGTGTTAAGGCTGAGTTAGAGGGTTCTACAACATCAAGTTTTTATGGACTTAAGGCGACTTTGGGTTATCAAAACCGTAATGTCTTTAGAGGCGCTGATATGCTCGAATTGACGGGAACAGTTGGTTATGAGTATATGAAGGCTCCTGATGCGTTGCGCCGTAGTGCTATAGAGTTTGGACTCTCTGCCGGACTGTCATTTCCGCGTTTTTTGATATTTCATAATTCGGGCTTAAATCGCTTTACGGCACCAAAAACTCGCTTTGAAATATCGTATAACCACCAAAATCGTCCATATTACCGTCGTGATTTGTCGAGTATTGTCTGGTCATATTCGTGGCGTAATATGTACCACTCCTCATTTGTTGTGCGACCGATAAGTATCAATTGGGTTAATGTGGGCTATATAAATCAAGACTACTTTAACTCGTTGCAGAATGAGTATCTTAAGCGCAGTTTTGAGTCGCAGCTTATTGTTGGTCTTTCCGGCTCTTATACCTATAATAACCAGCGCGCGGAGAGCTCTGGTAATCAGACCTTTGTCCGTGTCAATGCAGAACTTGCAGGAAATACTGTCGATGGACTTATGCACCTCTTCTCCAAGCCTGTTGCAGGAGAGAAATACTATAACTTCTTAGGTATCCGCTATTCACAATACTTCCGTACTGATGTAAGCGCCTCGCATCGTATAGCTTTGGGTGAGAAGTGTGCTATTGCCGGTCGTCTGTATGCCGGTTTTGGTGTTGCGTATGGTAATTCGCAGGCTATACCGTTTGATAGAATGTTTTATGCCGGCGGTAGTAATAGTATGCGAGGCTGGGCTCCTCGTACTTTGGGTCCAGGCTCCAGCCCACTACCTGAAAATGTGGTCTACCCGACACAGTTGGGCGATATGAAGTTGGAGGCGAATTTAGAGTTTCGTTTTCCTATTTGGGGGATGTTTCATGGAGCAACATTCTTTGATGTGGGTAATATTTGGTATATGGGTCGTGAGGGTGTCGAGTATCCCGATAGCTCGGTATTTCATTTCAAAGATTTCTATAAGCAACTCGGCTTTAATACCGGTTTGGGTATTAGACTTGATATAAAGTTTGCAATCTTGCGCCTCGATTGGGGTGTTCAGCTACATAACCCCAACAAGCCTGTTGGCGAGAGATGGATACATAATTTTAAGTGGAAGAATATGTCTCTCAACTTTGGCGTAGGTTATCCATTCTAAGAAACAACACTACTATGACTCATATAGAATATAAATATCTCTATCAGGTAAATAGCCCCACAGAGCTACGAAAGCTGTCAATAGACCAGCTGCCGGACTACTGTGCTGAGGTCCGACAATATATTATTGAGCAGTGTGCTGTCAATCCGGGACACCTCGCCTCCTCTTTGGGAGCTGTAGAGATTGCTGTAGCGGTTCACTATGTCTATAACACACCGGAAGATAAGTTGGTGTGGGATGTAGGTCATCAGGCATATGCTCATAAGATTATTACCGAGCGCCGTGATGCCTTTGTTAATAACCGTAAGTTGAACGGTATCAGCGGCTTTCCTCGTATGGCTGAGAGTGAGTATGATGCTTTTGGAGCGGGTCACGCCTCGGTGTCTATCTCTGCTGCATTAGGTATGGTTAAGGCAGCACAACTTCGTGGCGAGGAGCGTAAGATTATAGCAGTTATTGGCGATGGCTCTATGACGGGTGGTTTGGCTTTTGAGGGTATGAATAATGCTGGAGCGGACCGTAGCAATGACTTGTTGGTTATACTGAACGATAATAATATGGCTATCGACCGCGCTACGGGAGCTTTGAATGGCTACTTGTTGCGTATGTCCACCTCAAAGAGTTATAACCGTTTTAAGCAGGGTCTGTGGTCGCTCTTTTCGCATATTCCGCCACTGCTACGATTCTGTCAAAAGGCGGGTAATGCTATAAAGCATGGTCTGTTGCAGAATAGTAACCTCTTTGAGAGCTTTGGTTTTAGATACTTTGGTCGTGTAGACGGACACGATGTGAAGCAACTTGTTAAAACTCTTACGGCTCTAAAAGATATTCGTTCGCCAAAGTTGCTTCATATTATTACCACTAAAGGTCATGGCTATACCCCTGCTGAGCAAAATTTACCGGTATGGCACGCCCCTGGAAGGTTTAATCCCGATACGGGCGAGCGTATCAAGCAACTGAGTGATAAGGACCGCTATCAAGATGTCTTTGGTCAGACACTATTAGATTTAGCGAAGAATGATAACCGCGTTGTTGGCGTTACTCCGGCTATGCCTACGGGTTGTTCAATGAATATAATGATGGCTCAAATGCCAGAACGCTGCTTTGATGTAGGTATTGCTGAGGCACATGCTGTAACCTTTTCGGCAGGTCTTGCCGCAGCCGGTCAGGTACCGTTCTGCAATATCTATTCTACCTTTATGCAGCGTGCTTACGATAGTATAATACACGATGTGGCGCTCCAAAATCTGCCTGTTGTTATGTGTTTAGACCGTGGTGGTTTAGTTGGAGAAGATGGAGCTACCCACCATGGAGTCTTTGATTTGGCATATCTTAGCTGTATTCCTAATGTTGTTGTTGCTGCTCCGAGTGATGAACTTGAGTTACGCAATATGATGTATACAGCTCTGCATAGTGGTAAACCGTTCGCTATTCGCTATCCTCGTGGTAGTGGCGAGGGTGTAGCATGGAGGGAACACGATTTTGAGATGTTGCCAATAGGTCGTGGTCGGATGTTGGTTGATGGTGTAGATGTAGCAGTACTTGCCGTGGGTAAATGTTGCACCTTTGCCGTCGCTGCGGCAGAGTTGGCAGCAGAACAGGGCTCTTCTGTCGCTGTTTATGATTTACGGTACGCTAAGCCATTGGATTGTGAGCTTATTGTTGAGGTAGGTAGGAAGTTTGATTACATTATCACGGTTGAGGATGGCGCTCTGCGTGGTGGCGTGGGAGAAGCCGTTACTAAGGTGCTTGTAGATAATGGTCTGCATAAGCGTGTTGTCAGCCTCGGTGTAGATGATAATTTTGTTGAGCAGGGTACTGCCTCGGAACTTTATGCTCTATGTGGTTATGATACGGCGGGTATTTTGCGGACAATAATGGCTGAAAAGTAAAATTTTTGTCAAAAAGTTTGCAGAAAATATTTTTTTGCCATATCTTTGCACCGCTATTGAGAAAGATAGCAACTTTTAGCCCAGGTGGTGGAATTGGTAGACACGCTACTTTGAGGGGGTAGTGGGCATTAGCCCGTGTGAGTTCGAGTCTCGTCCTGGGCACTTTAGGGTAATGAGAAGAGGAATTTTTCCTCTTCTTTTTGTTTATGAATATACGATTGCATTACCACAAAATATATAGGAGCCACGAAAGTGACTCCTATATATTTTTGCAAACGCAACGATTAGAGCGCGTTAACATGAAGTTGCATAGCGCCCTTGAGGTTACCAGCCTTGTTCTTGTGGATAATGTTGTGC
>JAZNTY010000032.1:0-8978 GCA_045592005.1 Alistipes sp.
AAGCATAGGGATATCTCCAAAACGCGACCTTAATGGAGGCACGCTGATGACGATGACGCTAAGACGATGATATAGGTCTTCTCGGAAGTTACCTTTAGCTATCTCCTCGCGCAGATTTTTATTTGTTGCCGCAACAACTCTCACATCAACATCTATATCTCTATCACTACCAACACGCGAAATTTTTCGTTCCTGCAAAGCTCTAAGCACCTTCGCCTGAGCAGAGAGGGACATATCGCCGATTTCATCCATAAATAGGGTACCGCCATCTGCCTGCTCGAATTTACCTTTGCGTTGTTTGACAGCTGAGGTAAAGGCGCCTCTTTCGTGTCCAAAGAGTTCACTTTCGATAAGTTCAGAGGGTATGGCGGCGCAATTAACCTCAACAAAAGGGGCGGCTGCACGAGAACTTTTGGCGTGTAACCAACGAGCGACAAGCTCCTTGCCCGTACCATTTTCGCCTATGATAAGCACTCGCGCAGCAGAGGGAGCGACTTTGTCTATAAGGTGTCTGAGGTGTACTATCTGCTCCGAGGCGCCAACAATAGGTTCTATAGCCACCGGTGTAGTGACTTTTCGCTGACGCGCACTCTTACGAGGGTGGCGCAACTGAGGTTCCTGTTCCGAGGCTTGACCTACACTCTGGCGTATAGATTTAAGCAGACGGTTCATATCGACAGGCTTGGTAAGGTAGTCTATAGCGCCTCTCCGCAGCGCCTCAACAGCCGACTCAAGAGAGCTCTGTGCCGAGATAACGATAAATGGCACATCGACAGCAGGCACCGAGTGAGCATCGTCAACAATAATGAGGTCCATATCGCCGTTCTCCAAGGCATCAGCCGCGGCTTGTGGCGTCTCTACGGCAGTAGTTGAGTATCCCTCAAACTCTAAACGCTCACAGAGATTGTTTCGCACGCTTTTTGAATGTTCAAGCACTAAAAGTTTTGTCATTGTGTAAAAGTTTACTATTTTTGCATCAAATTTAAGGCATTACTTCCGTAAGCTCAAATCTCGCTCCAACCTTTCAAGGTGGAGAGAATATTAAAAAAATAGCATCAAAAGAGGTATCATCCACGACCAAAAAGAGTATCGGATGGTCTAAAACATTTATGAGACACAATTACAATTACACACGCCGCAAACTCTACCTGCCGGAATATGGTCGCCATATTCACAAGATGGTAGACTCTCTACTGCTTATTGAGGATAGAGTAGAGCGCACCCGTCAAGCAAAGGCTGTAATCGCAGTTATGGGAAACCTAAACCCACTGCTCAGAGATACCGCCGACTTTACCCACAAACTATGGGACCATTTGTTCATAATGTCTGATTTTCAACTCGATGTAGACAGTCCATATCCACTACCTACTCGTGAAGATTTAGAGCCACAACCTCGCCGACTACAATATCCACAGAGCCATATTCCATTCAAGCACTATGGCAAATATGTGGGTAAAATTCTCAAGAGTCTGATAGATGTTGACAACAGAGCCGGCGTTACCGAAACAGCGAGTAATATAGCCCGTTATATGAGGGCTAAAAGCTATGAATACAACCTTGAGCACCCAAATAACGAAGTCATCATAAAAGATATAAGGAGATTGTCCAATAACAGTATTTTTATTGATGAACAGGCGATAAATAATATCCGAAGCGACTATAAACAGCACTTTTCTGCACATCCGCAGCGCAACAAAAATAGGCAGTCTCAGCAGAAAAACAAAAACCGCGGTCCACTCCAGCAGAAAAACCGTCAAAAATCCAACAATAGATACACAAATTCGCACAATACGAATAGGTAAGATAGCGTTTTAGAAAAAAATGATTATCTTTACCCTGTTTTTTTAGATTTGTTTGATAATTCTTATGAAGAAGACCTTTTTCGCACTGCTTTGTGCAACCTTGATATTGTGTAGTTGCAGCAATAAAGATGTCCGTATCTCCGGTAAATTCTTTGGTCTAAACGCCAACAGCGTATATCTTGAGCAGATGACCGCCTCTGGTCAAACCATCATCGACTCTGTCGGTTTGGCTTCGGATGGCTCATACAGATTTGTTGTTAAGAATGTTCCAGCAACTCCGTCAATCTACAACATCATTTACAACAATGAGCGCATACCTCTTTTGCTCAGCGCCGGAGAGAATGTTACTGTCGGCTCTTTGGGCTCTGTATTGGCAAACTATACTGTCAGTGGCTCAAAGGAGTCTGAACTTTTGCGAGAGTTTAACCGCGAGTATATTGCCGGTATGCAAGAGCTTAATGCCAAAATTGCCGCTTATGCAGAGGCTGGCGAGGCTTCAAAGATTGAAATTGCCCGTCTATACAACGCTAAGCAGCGTGAGATTAAGCGCAATCAGATATCATTTATCATTAAGAACAAGAGTTCTATTGCTGCCGTATATGCCCTCTATCAGCGTCTGCCCGATGAGCAATATTTGGTAAACTCGGAGAGTGACCTTATATACTTCCGCACCGTTGCCGACGCTGTTTGCAAGAGCTATCCTACCTCGCCGTTTGTCATTACCCTGCGTAATGATGTTGCCCGTATGGAGGCGCAGAACTCGCTACTAAACACCATTGAAGAGCGCGACTATCCAAATATTACCGCCGAGGATATGTACGGCAACACTGCTAAACTCTCGGACCTTGAGGGAAATGTGATATTGGTGGACTTCTGGGCGGCAGAACTTGGTAATAGCAATGCACTTAATGCAGACCTTAAGCAGATATACGAGAAGTATCAGGAGAGAGGTTTTAGAGTCTATCAAGTCTCTTTCGACACCTCCAAAGCCACTTGGATTAAGGCTGTGCAGGAGCAGAAGTTGCCGTGGGTATCGGTATGCGACTTTAAGGGTCAGGCTTCTCCAATTATGGGTGTGTATAACATACGCACACTGCCTGCAAACTACCTAATAGACCGCAACGGTCGTATTGTGGGCAAGAACCTATACAGCGATGCTTTAGAGCAGCAGCTCAATAAGATACTCTAACTGCTTTTATAAAGCTAAGCGATAAAAGACCCGCTTAGTACACAGTCCTCAGTCTGAATATGATTTACTTTGCATCGGACATACATCTCGGCAGCGGCGATAGAGCGACACAGCGAGAGCGAGAGCAGAGATTTATCAAGTGGCTCGATAGCATTGAGTCTACAACGGAGGTACTGTTTCTTGTGGGCGATATTTTCGACTTTTGGTTTGAGTACAACAAGGTGGTACCAAAAGGGTTTGTACGCACCTTAGGGCGGTTGTCACAGATGACGGATAAAGGTATTCGCGTAGTATTTATCACAGGCAACCACGATATGTGGGTTGGAAAGTATCTATCCGAGGAGTGTGGCATAGAACTCTATACCAAACCTCAAATCTTTACCTTAGCCGGCAAGCAGTTCTTTATCTCACATGGCGACAATACCAATATCAAAAATCAACCTATGCTACGGTTGATTAATGCTATATTCCGCTCAAAATCACTTCGATTTATAGTATCGTGGCTTATACATCCGGACCTATTTTTTAGCTTTGGACATTGGTGGAGCGGCTCTTCGCGCAAGGCTCATAAGTGCGAGCGAGAACTTAAGTATCTCGACCCGCTTATCGAATATACCCGCAACTATGACCAACATAAGGTTGACCAATTTGTCTTTGGTCACATGCATATACCACATCAGACAACAAATCCCAACATCGTCTTCTTAGGAAATTGGGAAGATGGTTGCTCATGGGCTGAATTAGATAACAACGGAAACATATCACTCAAAATCAACGAGTTATGAAACAATACCACGACCTGCTAAACCGCATAATCAATGATGGTGTCACAAAAAGTGACCGCACCGGCACCGGCACAAAGAGTGTCTTTGGGCACCAAATGCGCTTCGACCTTAGCGAAGGATTTCCGCTGCTGACGACAAAGAAGGTCTTTTTGAAGGGTATAATTCATGAGCTGTTGTGGTTCCTCAAGGGCGACACAAATATTGAGTATTTAGTTAACAACGATGTTCACATCTGGGATAATGATGCTTACCGCTACTACAACGAGTTATGCATCCGCCACAGCGTACTTCCGGTAGATATGCAGACCTTTATTGAGGCTGCTCGCCAGGGGATACTCTCCCCTATCGATGGTTACCGCTTTGGCGACCTAAACCGCGTATATGGCTGTCAGTGGAGAAGCTGGGGCAGAGCAGATGGCAGCACTATAGACCAGATAAGCCGCGCTGTGGAGACTATTAAGAACAACCCTGACTCGCGTCGTATTATCGTCTCAGCGTGGAATGTTGCCGATGTAGACCAGATGGCTCTTCCTCCTTGTCACGCACTATTTCAGTTTTATGTTGCTGATGGCAAACTCTCTTGTATGCTCTATCAGCGCAGTGCTGACACCTTCCTCGGCGTTCCATTCAATATCGCCTCCTATGCGCTGTTGACAATGATGATGGCGCAGGTATGTGGTTTGGAGCCTGGCGAGTTTATACACACTTTGGGCGATACTCACCTCTACTTAAACCATTTAGAGCAGGCTCAGGAGCAGCTAAGCAGAACACCGCGCAAACTGCCTAAGATGCGTATAAATCCCGATGTAAAGTCTATATTCGACTTCAAATACGAGGACTTTACTCTCGAAGATTACGACCCATACCCTGCAATCAAAGCTCCAATGTCTTTCTAACACCGATATGATAAGTATAATTGTTGCAATAGCTCAAAATGGCGTAATAGGAGATAACAACTCCCTGCTGTGGCATATTCGTGAGGATATGGTTCACTTCCGCACCTTGACCTCGTCACATCCTGTGATTATGGGTCGCAAGACCTACGAGTCAATAGGCAAACCATTGCCTAAGCGCACAAATGTTGTTATAACACGCGACACGCGCCTGCAAATTGAGGGGTGTACTGTAGTTCACTCCCTGGAGCAGGCTACATCGCTCTTTGATGCTTCGGAGGAGATATTTATTATTGGCGGAGCACAGATTTACGCTCAAGCTCTACCTATTGCAGACCGTATCTACTTAACAGTTGTCAAGCACGACTATAGTGGCGACAGCTCATTTCCGGAAATTGACTATACACAATGGCAGGAGGTCGAAAGAGAGGAGTTTGAGTCGGGCGAAGAGTTTGAACACCCATTTACATTTATTACCTTAGACCGAAAAGAGTAGCTATGCCGCAAATTCTGACTCTCACGCTCACACCCAAACAAGCCGCCGACAGTAAGTTCTACACTTATGCCGCGGCTCGTCAGTTAAATGTGGAGCAGAGGGATATTGCACTGTTGCGTATAGTTAAACGCTCGGTAGATGCACGCCGAGGCAATATAAAGGTCAACCTTACGCTCGAAGCCTTTATAGACAAGGAGCCTATGCCCGCACCTATACACTTCGACTACCCAAATGTCGAACATGGTGAGCCGGTAGTAATTATTGGCGCCGGTCCAGCGGGTCTGTTTGCAGCGCTGAGATTGATAGAGTTAGGTAAGAAGCCTATAATCTTTGAGCGCGGAAAGGATGTTATCGAGCGCGGAAAGGATATTGCACAAATTCAGCGTGGAAATATAATCAATCCCGACTCTAACTACGCCTTTGGCGAAGGTGGCGCAGGCACATTCTCTGACGGCAAGCTATTTACCCGCTCAAAGAAGCGTGGCGACTATAACCGCGCACTACAACGACTTGTCTTTCATGGAGCTACAGAACAGATACTTTATGAGGCACATCCGCACATTGGCTCAGACCGTCTGCCTAAGATTATTGCCAATATCCGCCAACAAATTATTCAGTGTGGCGGAGAGATACACTTCAATGCGCGCGTTACGGGCATAACCGTAAAAAATGGTCGCGCCATAGGTGTAGAGGTGGGTCAACAGCAGGTTGACGGCATTGCGGTGGTGGTTGCTACAGGACATTCTGCGCGCGATATATATCATATGTTACACGCCAACGGCATACGCTTAGAGGCAAAGAACTTCGCTATGGGTGTGAGAATTGAGCACCCTCAACGACTGATAAATTCTATACAGTATCACAACAGCCCACAAATGGAGTATCTGCCGGCGGCAGCCTACTCGCTTGTTCAGCAGGTGGCAGGGCGTGGTGTATATTCGTTCTGTATGTGTCCGGGCGGTTTTATTGTTCCGGCAATGACCGACGACAGTCAAACAGTAGTAAATGGAATGTCGCCCTCACATCGAGGTTCGCCATTTGCCAACTCAGGCTTTGTAACAGAGATACGCACTGAGGATTTTGCACACCTTGTGCCTCAATTTGGAGCGCTTGCGGGCTTAGAGTTTCAGAGCCAATTTGAGGCTATGGCACGACAGCATAGCGACGGGCATCAAACAGCCCCAGCTCAGCGCGTCGCCGACTTTGTTGCCGGCAGAGGCTCTGCATCCCTACCTGAGTGCTCTTATGTACCAGGCATAGTTCCATCAAGGTTAGATGAGTGGATGCCTGACTTTATCGGAACAAGATTACGCGAGGCTATACGCATTTTTGACCGCCGTATGCACGGCTATCTGACAAATGAGGCTGTGGTGGTGGGTGTTGAGTCAAGAACCTCAACCCCTGTGCGTATTCCACGCAATAAAGTAACCCTCTGTCACACCGAGATAGAGGCTCTATACCCTACAGGCGAAGGTGCCGGATATGCGGGTGGTATTATCTCTGCCGCCTTAGATGGCGAGCGTGTCGCGGAGGCGATTATACAAAACAAAGACTAATAGTGTGATATGTTCTCAATAATTGTCTGTTCCATAGACCCCGATAGCGCCGCAACTCTAAAAAAGAGTATTGAGGCGACTGCTACTATGCCTTTTGAGGTTATTGTTTTTGACAACAGAGCCATAGGAGATGGTATCTGTCAGGTATATAACCACTGCGCGGCTCAGGCAAAGTATGATATGCTCTGCTTTGTCCACGAGGATATTATATTCCACAGCGTAGGCTGGGATAAGGTTTTAGCACAAAAGCTTTCGGAGGCTGATTGTGGCGTTATAGGCTTTGCCGGCGGCACAACAAAGTACCCATACCTCTATGGCTGGCAGAGTATTCGCCCATTTACGCGCAAGCACTACCTCAAGGGTACAAAAGGCAAGAAACCATCTCTAAGATGCTCTAAGAGCTTATTAGACTACAGCCAAGTGGTAACTTTAGATGGTATGTGCCTGTGTGTAAGGAGAGATATATGGCAGAAACACAATTTTGATAGCACTACATTTACCGGCTTTCACTCATACGATACCGATTTTACGACCTCTATCTTTGTGGGTGGCTATAAGAACTATGTTTGCAACAGAGTAGAGGTTGAGCATCTCTCTACAGGCTCTTTCTCTGTTAGCTGGTTAGAGAGCGTAAAGCTATATATTAACAAGTGGAGTGCCAAACTCCCGCTCTTTGTAGAATCGGAGCACCCATATCAGCTCATTAAAGATAAGAGCGTTGCGGTAGAGGCTTTTGCCTTAAGACAACTGTTCAAAAATAGGCTCCTTAGCAATGATATGGCTTGGCAAGCTCTAAACGATTTCCACCGTAGGCATCCATACAGTCTACGCACGCTGTCACTATTATTAACACTCTTGAAACGATAACCTATGTCACAAACTACCGTTAAAGTTGTCATCCCCGTATACACCCAGAGCCTATCAGGGCGTCACTTAGCCTCATTTAAGCACAATATTGAGGTTTTATCCCGTTACCATATCGCCATTGTAGCACCACAAGGGCTTGATATCAGCGCAATAGAGGCGCTGGCACCACAGTGCGAAGTGATAAGAGTATCGCCAAATTGGTTAGGAAGCAACGGCATTGCAGGCTACAACAATATGATGCTCTCAAAGGAGTTTTATCAACTATTCTCTGACTGCGAGTATATCCTTATCTGTCAAACAGATGTGTGGATATTTAGTGACGAGTTGGAGCTGTGGTGCTCAAGAGGTTATGACTACATAGGTGCACCATGGCCTAAGCGCCGCATCTATTCGCTACCTATAATAAGTCAATATTTGTGGTTGCGCCGCAAGCTCTTCAAGCGTGAGGGAAAACTGATGCGTCAGGACTACTTTAACAAGGTCGGAAATGGCGGTCTTTCACTACGCAAAATAGACTCATTCATTGCTGCCTGTGACCGCTATGCCGAGATTATTGCAGACTTTAAGCAGCACCGAGGAACGCTATACAACGAAGATTGGTTTTGGTCTCTGATGCCAAAAGAGTTCAAATATCCGTCGTTTAACACTGCATTAGGTTTCTCTTTTGATGTGCATCCAACCATTTGTTATAAACTAAGCGGAGACAAGTTGCCATTTGGATGTCACGGCTGGTTCAAAAAGCGAAATATAGAATTTTGGCAACCGATAATTGAGGGTTAGTACCGATTTGCACTATGACCATAATACGAAAAGAGGGGTTGGAAAATTTCCACCCCTCTTCTCTATATAGAGTATCTGTTACTCTTCAGCAATCAAAATACCCTCAACATCAGCCTTAAGACCTACAACAAGATTTTCATACTCGCGTAGACCTGTACCGCCAGGGATACGACCACCACAGATAACATTCTCCTTAAGGTTAACCAGATAGTCTGTCTTAGCCTGGATAGCAGCCTCATTGAGCACCTTAGTAGTCTCCTGGAAGGATGCAGCCGAGATGAAGCTGGTTGTTTGGAGTGCAGCACGAGTGATACCTTGAAGTACCTGGTTCGATGTTGCAGGAACAATAGCACGAGTCTCAACGACCTTCAAGTCACGACGCTTAAGAGCAGAGTTCTCATCGCGTAATTTACGCATAGAGATAATCTGTCCAGGATGAACATTTTGTGAGTCGCCAGCATCGGTAACAACAACCTTATCGTAGAGTTCATCGTTAACATCCATAAACTCCCACTTATCAACAATCTGGTTCTCAAAGAAGCGAGAGTCTCCCGGTTCCTCACTCTGAACCTTGTTCATCATCTGACGAACAATTACCTCAAAGTGCTTG
>JAZNTY010000033.1:0-4546 GCA_045592005.1 Alistipes sp.
TTATGAAATTACTTGAAGGAAAAGTCGCCCTTATTACAGGTGCGGGAAGGGGCATCGGCAAGTCCGTTGCCAAGAGATTTGCGGAGCAGGGTGCAGACATTGCCTTTACTGATTTGGAACTCAACGATGCTGTACTTGCTACAGCTGCCGAGTTAGAGCAGTTTGGTGTACGCGTAAAGGCGTATGCCTCCGATGCTGCCAACTTTGAGCAGAGCCACGCTGTGGTAGAACAGATTATTGCAGACTTCGGTCGTATCGATATTTTGGTAAATAATGCAGGCATCACTAAAGATACTCTTATGCTCCGTATGACTGAGCAACAATGGGACGCTGTGCTGAATGTAAACCTTAAGTCTGCATTCAACTTTATACACGCCGTAACTCCTGTAATGTCACGCCAGCGCGGTGGTTCTATTATCAACATGTCGTCTGTTGTGGGCGTTAGCGGCAATACAGGTCAGTGCAACTACTCTGCATCAAAGGCGGGTATGATTGGTCTTGCCAAGTCTATCGCCAAAGAGATGGGCTCGCGCGGTATTCGTGCCAACTGCATCGCTCCGGGTTTTATCATCACTGAGATGACCGCTCAACTCTCTGAACAGGTGCGTGAGCAGTGGGCTAAGGCTATTCCATTGCGTCGTGGCGGTACACCTGAGGATGTGGCAAATGTTGCCCTATTCTTAGCCTCTGACCTCTCAAGCTATGTATCGGGACAGGTTATTCACTGCTGTGGCGGTATGAATATGTAGCTTCTCAAAGCGATTACAAACAACAAGGACCGTTCGGTAACAACAACTACCTGACGGTCCTTATCTATATCAGCTTACTGCTGTGATTGCGAATGTGGTCGTCTACCTCCCTCAGGACGCGGTGGGCGCATAGCCTTCTTCTCAACCAAAAATACTCGCGATATCTGTTCCGGAGTCAGGTAGTCCTTAAACACGCGCATATACTCCTTCTTGCAAGCAATAATATCGGCATCGGCATTAAGTTGGTCCATAACCATACGAAATGCGACCTTCTCGGTAATCTCCTGACCCTGGTAGCTATCCATAAGGGTCTTGAGCTCTTTGCGTATCTTACGAACCTCGCCCTGATATGCCAAATAGACAGGGGCAAACTTCTCTGCCTGCTTAGGTGTAAGTTTTAGCTCCTCAACAAGTCCGGCAATACGCTCCACAGGTGTTTTACGAGGACCGGGCTCCCCAGACTGTCCTCCAGAAACTCTACCCGAAGGTGGTCCCATAGGGGGTTGCGCCATAGCTGTCCCCAATGCTAAAGCTGCAACTAAAAGTGTCAGTAATTTTTTCATATCGTTCTGTTTTGATATTTTATGCTACAAAGTTAATAAAAATTTCATAACATCAACATCATCTGCATAATCATTTAATGTCGGATATTGCGCGCATCCAAAATCGACCCTGCGCGGAAAGCCATCGACTGACGAAACAACGCATTGCAGACGGCTATCGTTCTGCTTAAGCCACAGTTTTGGCTCCTCGATAGAGTTATATCGGCATATATTTATACAGCTAAGGGACTTTGGAAACGCTGCATCACTCTCGATAAACAGCGCTCCATTTCCATCCTTAAAGGGCTCTGAGCGCATAATCATCAGCGCGCGGGTATGGAGATAGTTATTTTGGTATCCTTGAGGCATAGGGGGCACTGAGAGGCTAAAATCGTACCCCTCAGGAGCAAAAATCAGCGATACATTACGGCATCCCAAACCCGAATGGGTAAAGATATCGGCAGCCAACCCCTCAAGTTCAGCAGCACTCTCGTTGCCCGTAAGCACAGCCACAGAGTGGCGCGAACCGCGAATAATGGTCGGGAGATTACCAAACAGAGCTCTAAAGTGCAGCGCAGCCGTATCACTACCCGTGGCAATAAGAGCATCAAGCGCCGAGGTGTCGTTATATTGTTCGATAGTCAACGCAGGCTCTATATCGAGCAGCGCTCCGACTATATAGTCCATCAACACCCTATCCTTTGACGAGTATTTGACTACAGGGATATTGCCACTCGCAATGACATACATCAAATCGGCAAAGCCGACAGCAGGGATATTACCCGCCATAATTACCGCCACACGCTTAGGTGTATGAGGCTCAATAGTATAGCCGCCAAGCCACTGCTCAATCTTACGGCTATCAAGCATCTGGCTGACAATAGCATCAAGAGCTATATCAACACAGGTAAACCAGCTATTCTCAGCTTGAGCCCTGTCGACAACAGAACGCGGAATAGCCCTAAGCCGAGAGGCAAGCGTTGCGAATATCTCTACGGTACTCTTCATACCGCAAAGTTACTATCTACTTTCCAAAAATGCAAGTATCAGCTCTTGTAGTAGGAGTTATCGAGTCCCAACGCAAAATCTTTTCTACCCATAAATGCCACAGCCGTCACAACAGCTGCCACCAAAGCATTGAGAGCAAAACCAAAGGTGTGGGAGTGGCTATGTGCGATTTTACGCGCAAAGTCGATGATAAAGGGGCACAAGATTATAGCGATATAGTTTGCCGCCATAACCACCGAAAGCGCCCGTGTTGCCAAATGTGGAGGGGCGATAATTGCCGCCTTATCGTATATCAAGGGCTGCATAACACCATAGCCAAGACCTGTCAAAGCGATACCGAACATTAGCATTGTCGGGGTTTTGAAGGTTATAAGGCAGACCAAACCCACTGTAAGCATCAGCGACGAGACAACATTGGTATAAGAGCGAGTAAGGGCGATAATACGGTTTAACACCAACCCCGGAACCATAATGGCGAGGAAGAAGAGCGAGATACTCACGCCCGCCAACCGTTGGCTGATATGGTACTTCTCGAAAAGAAAGGCTGTATCGAAGGTTACAACCAACGAGATATAGGTTATGGCAAAGTAGAATATCGTAAGCACTACAAGATGTCGGCGATTGATAGCTGTTTGGCGGTATTGGTCACTCTGCTGCGGCTCAGGAGCAGGTTGTTCGCCTCTAAGGGCAAGACAGAGCACCAAAGAGAGTGCCGGCAGAAGATAGACCAAAAAGGAGAGGTGCCAATTTATATCTGCCACATAGCCCGTAAGAGCCGTAGCTCCAACAAGCGTTAGGTTATTTATCGCCGAACTATAACCGAGCTGTCGCACACGATAGTTTCCCGTAAAATAGTCGACAACAAGACCCGTAGAGAGGGGTATAATCATACCCGCACCAAGTCCCAACAAGCAGCTAAGCACAATGAGCGAGGTCATACTATGTGACAGCATACACCCCACGCCACAGAGGGCAAAGATTGCCAAACCGAAGTAGAGTATCGGCAGTTTGTTTTTGCTCGTAGAGAGCCGTCCGGCGATGATAACACAAGGGATAATCAGCAGGCTGGGCAATGAGGTAAGCATCTGTATCTCAAGGTCAGAGGCTTTAGGAAAGATATTATTCATATCTCCCAAAATAGGCGACACAGCAAGTCCGGGCAGAGAAGTGACCGCCGAAACAGACCAAATGGCAACAAGGGTTATCAGCGAGATAGACCCCTTTCCGGTATTGATTTTCATAGTTGCAGAGTTTTAGACAACTATAAATACAAAAAGAGTGCCCTGAATTAGGACACTCCTTTATCGTGGCAACGAGCTCTACTCCTGAGATATCTTTCTTAGAGCCTTGGCAAGTTGGTCGGGACAAGAGGTTCCTCTGCCGGAACAATCTATGCCCTCAAGCCTCGCAATAGCCTCCTCGACATTCATACCCACAACAAGGGCGGCAATGCCCTGAGTATTGCCACTGCAACCGCCAACAAACTGCACACGAGTGATTATTTCGCCATCTATCTCGGTAAGTATCGCCTGTGAGCAGGTGCCAGAGGTGTAGTAGATATTGCTCTTTGTCGCCATTATTTCTTCTCCTCGCTCTTCTGAGATGCAGGGTCGGCTACAACCATATTCTTCTCTATACGGAGGGTTACATTGCTATCTACCTCGATAAGCAAAGTGGTCTCCTTAACCTCCTTAACAGTGCCGTGAATACCACCTGCGGTAATAATCTTATCGCCCTTTTTAAGGTTAGCGATAAACTCCTGCATCTGCTTTCTGCGCTTTGACTCTGGGCGCCACATAAAGAGCCACATAATCAAAATCATCGCGCCAATCATAATCCAAAAAGAGAGACCTGCACCCTGTGGCTGCTGTGCAGCGGCATCTAACATTGTAATCATAGTATTCTGTCTATTTTAAGTTGTAAAATGTGCGTAAAAGTAAGCAAAATATAGCTATCGACAAACTATTGGTCCTTTTAGAGCAGACCTTTACCCGTTTTGAATATCCAACCCTCGGCAAGACCCTGAGCGATAACCTTGTCCAGCACTCCGTTGATAAAGGTACTGCTGGATGGGGTCGAGTAGTACTTAGCTATGTCGATAAACTCATTCATCGTAACCTTTATAGGTATCGAGGCAAAGCTCTTAGCCTCAGCTATAGCAACCGCCAAGATGACAATATCCATAAGTGCCAAACGCTCCACATCCCAATTGCTGGTATATCGGTCTATTAGCTCTCGGTTCTCAGC
>JAZNTY010000034.1:0-10420 GCA_045592005.1 Alistipes sp.
CGATACATAATGAAAACTACGGGAAAAGTAAATGGTATCATCTCGAACATCGTTATCGTGAAGGCTGACGGTGCAGTCGGTCAGAACGAAATCTGCCATGTTTACGCAGGTGAGACCAAGATGATGGCTGAGGTCATCAAGGTTATAGGCGATGACGCCTATGTGCAGGTTTTCGATAGCACTCGTGGCTTGAAAATCGGCGATAAAGTAGAGTTTGAGGGACACATGCTCGAAGCGACTTTGGCTCCGGGAATGTTGTCGCGCAACTATGACGGTTTGCAGAACGACTTGGAGAAGATGGACGGTTTGTTCATCGCTCGCGGTTCTATTACCGAGCCGGTGGACTTCGAGAAGAAGTGGGAGTTCAATCCGTTGGCAAAGGTTGGCGACAAAGTTTCGGCAGGTGCTTGGCTTGGTGAAGTGAAGGAGCAGTGGGTGGCACACAAGATTATGGTGCCGTTCGTAATGACCGGCAACTACACCGTAAAGAGTGTTGTCGAGGCTGGCGAGTACAAGGTTACCGATACTATCGCAGTTGTTACCGACTCGGACAACAACGAGTACAATATCACAATGGTACAGAAGTGGCCCGTTAAGCAGGCTATCCGTTGCTACACCGAGAAGCCACGCCCTTCGCGTGTGATGGAGACGGGTGTTCGTGCAATCGATACCTTCAATCCACTTGCAGAGGGTGGTACAGGCTTTATCCCTGGTCCATTCGGTGCGGGTAAAACCGTATTGCAGCACGCTATCTCGAAGCAGGCTGAGGCTGATATCATCATCATCGTTGCTTGTGGTGAGCGTGCAAACGAGGTTGTGGAGATTTTCAAGGAGTTCCCAGAGTTGGTAGATCCACACACAGGCCACAAACTTATGGAGCGTACTATCATCATCTGTAATACATCCAATATGCCTGTTGCAGCTCGTGAGGCTTCGGTATACACCGGTATGACTATCGGCGAGTACTACCGCTCTATGGGTCTGCGAGTGCTTGTTATGGCAGACTCAACCTCTCGTTGGGCACAGGCACTGCGTGAGATGTCAAACCGCCTTGAAGAGCTTCCTGGTCAGGATGCCTTCCCTATGGACCTCTCGGCTATCATCTCTAACTTCTACGCTCGTGCAGGTCTTGTGAAACTGACAAATGGTCAGACCGGTTCTGTAACCTTCCTCGGTACCGTATCTCCTGCGGGTGGTAACCTTAAGGAGCCTGTTACTGAGTCTACAAAGAAGGCTGCTCGTTGCTTCTATGCACTTTCTCAGGGTCGTGCAGACTCTAAGCGTTATCCTGCTATTGACCCACTTGAGTCTTACTCAAAGTACCTTGAGTATCCGGAGGTTGAGGAGTATTTAGGCGAGAAGATTGAGAAGGGCTGGGTGTCTCTTGTTCGCAAGGGTAAGACTATCGTTCAGCGTGGTAAGGAGGCTAACGACCAGATTAACATCTTGGGCGATGATGGTGTACCTGTAGATTACCACGAGCGTTTCTGGAAGAGCGAGCTTATTGACTTTGTCGTTCTTCAGCAGGATGCTTTCGATGATATCGATGCTAACTGCCCTATGGAGCGTCAGCAGTTGATGTATAAAATGGTCCTTGATATCTGTGACTATGACTTCGATTTCGTTGACTTCGAGGCTTGTTCAAAGTTCTTCAAGGGTCTTATCAACCTCTTCCGCCAGATGAACTACTCTGAGTGGCAGAGCGAGAAATTCTACGACTATCAAAAGCAAATCGAGGAGTATGTTGCCTCAGCAAAATAATTTGGCATTATGACAACACGAGCATTTCAGAAGATTTATACAAAAATCGACAACATTACCAAGGCTACAGTCACTCTTCGTGCTACAGGCGTAGGTAATGACGAGCTTGCTACCGTGGGCGGAAAGCTTGCACAGGTAGTAAAGATTATGGGCGACAATGTCACCCTTCAGGTATTTGCCGGTACTGAAGGTCTTGCTACCAACTCAGAGGTAGTATTTCACGGCGAGCCACCAAAGCTTAAGGTTTCGGATAACCTGGCAGGTCGCTTCTTCAACGCATACGGTGAGCCACTTGAGGGTGGAGAGCAGCTTGAGGGCGAGGCTCGCGAGATTGGCGGACCTACTGTAAACCCATTCAAGCGTCTACAGCCATCGGAACTTATTGCTACAGGTATCGCAGGTATCGACCTTAACAATACCATCGTTACCGGTCAGAAAATTCCATTCTTCGCAGACCCTGACCAGCCATATAACGCCGTTATGGCAAATGTGGCTCTGCGTGCTAAGGCTGATAAGATTATCCTCGGCGGTATGGGTCTTACAAACGACGACTTCCTCTACTTCAAGCAGGTGTTCGAGAATGCAGGTGCGTTGGACCGTATCGTATCATTCGTAAATACTACCGAGAACCCTCCAGTAGAGCGTCTGCTTGTGCCAGATATGGCACTTACTGCGGCTGAGTACTTCGCAGTGGATAAGGGCGAGAAGGTTCTGGTGTTGCTTACCGATATGACCCTCTATGCCGATGCGTTGGCTATCGTATCTAACCGTATGGACCAAATTCCGTCTAAGGACTCTATGCCTGGTTCACTCTACTCTGACCTTGCAAAGATTTACGAGAAGGCTGTGCAGCTTCCAAATGGTGGTTCTATTACCATTATCGCCGTTACAACCCTCTCTGGTGGCGATATTACCCACGCTATTCCGGATAATACCGGTTATATTACTGAGGGTCAGCTCTTCTTGCGTAATGACTCCGATACAGGTAAGGTTATCATCGACCCATTCCGTTCATTGTCACGACTCAAGCAGCTTGTTATCGGTAAAAAGACCCGTGAGGACCACCCACAGGTTATGAACGCCTGCGTGCGCCTCTATGCCGATGCTGCTAATGCAAAGACAAAGTTGGAGAACGGTTTCGATTTGTCAGACTACGACGAGCGTGCTCTTAAGTTTGCGCGCGACTACTCGGAGAAGTTGTTGGCTATTGATGTAAATATTGAGATTACAGAGATGCTTGATACCGCTTGGACTCTGTTTGCAGAGTATTTCTCTAAGGAGGAGGTTGCAATTAAGGCTGAGCTTATCGCTAAATATTGGAAAGCATAATAACTGATGGCAATCAAATTTCAATATAACAAGACTTCGCTTGGCGAGCTGGGTAAGCAGCTCAAGATGCGCCAGAAGGCACTCCCTACAATCAAGAGTAAGGAGTCTGCTCTGCGCCTTGAGGTAAAGCGAGCGAAGGACTCAGCTGCGGAGTACTCTCGACAGCTCAATGCATTGATTGAGCAGTACGACTATATGGTTACTCTGTGGGGCGAGTTTGATTGTACGCTACTCAAGATTTCGGATGTCGAGCTATCGACACAGAAAATCGCGGGAGTCCGTATTCCGCTGTTGGGAGAGGTTGTCTTTGATGAAAAACCATTTGACCTCTTCACATCTCCTGCGTGGTATAGTGACGGTCTGTCCCTGCTCAAGCAGATTGCAACCTTGGGCATACAGTATCAGGTCTATAACCGCCAGATGGAGCTTTTGGACTACGCTCGCCGCAAGACTACTCAAAAGGTAAACCTCTATGAAAAGGTACAGATACCTGGCTATGAGGATGCCATACGCAAAATTAAACGATTTATGGAGGACGAGGAGAACCTTAGTAAGTCGGCTCAGAAGATTGTCAAGACACGCCAGCAACAGCAGGCAGCTGCCGAGGAGGGCAGAGCGGTATGATAGTAAAGATGATGAAATACGATATTGTCCTCTTCGCACAGGAGCGCGACCGTTTTATCGAGTCGCTGCGTAATACCGGTATGGTCGATATCACAACTTCAGATTGGGAGCCTACTGAGGCTGACCGCACCCTGCTTCTCGATATCGAGGCTCGCACAAAGGCTTTGGCAGCCCTTGATGCTGTGGCGGAGGAGAAAACATCCACTACCGTTGATGCTCAGCAGGCTTTTGCAACCTACTCTGAGGCTCAAACAACCATAGCAGCCGCTAAGGGCGATATTGCACGCTTAGAGAAGAGTTTGGAGGAGTGGATGCCGTGGGGCGATGTCGATGTTGATAAACTCTCGGCTTTGGCTCAGGCAGGCGTTGTTGTCCGTTACTTTGTTACTTCGGCTAATACCTATGCTAAGGAGTACGCAGCATGGAGCGAGAACTATAATCTTGCTCTTATCAGTGAGGAGAACTCTCAGGCTCGCTTTGTTATCTTAGGCGACGGCAGTGAACAAGTCGATGTTGACGCTCAGGAACTTAAGGCTCCGACAATGAGTCTCAAACAGCTTACTGCGGCAATATCTGCTGCTCAGCAGCGTATTGCTTCCGCAGAGCAGACCATTATAGCTTGTGCTGCACATCGTGATACTATTGCTCAGGAGCTTGCCCAGCTAAAGACTCAGTTGCAGAATGTGCGCATCAGCGCCTCTGCTGACAAGCAGGCTGACGGTCTGCTTTTGGTCCTTGAGGGTTGGGCTGAGAAGAGCAACGCCGAGAAGGTTGATGCTCTGCTTGAGGCGTCTCCAAATACAGTCTACATTAAGAGCGACCCAACACCGGAGGATAATACCCCTGTGAAGCTGAAGAATAATCGCTTTGCACGCATCTTTGAGCTGGTGGGCAATATGTACTCTCTACCAAAGTATGGAACAATAGACCTTACACCATTCTTTGCGCCATTCTATATGCTCTTCTTTGCAATTTGTCTTTGCGATGCGGGCTATGGAGCAGTTATCCTTGCAGCGGGTATTGGCCTGCTTCTGAAGGGTGGACCAAAGATGCGTCAGGCGGCACTGTTCTCTACTGTCTGTGGTGTTGCGAGTGTGGCGTTTGGCTTTGCCGCAAACTCATTCTTTGGAATGACAATCTCTGATGCACTGCTGTTTGAGGATTTCAAGTTCTTGGACTTCCAGAATCAGTTCTTCTACGCGTCACTTGGTATCGGTATCTTCCAGATTCTGTTTGGTATGGCTATCAATATCGTGATGACAACTATTACCTACGGCTTTAAGAATGCACTCGGCTCGCTGGGTTGGTTCTTGCTTATCTTCAGCTCTTGTGCGGCTGGTGTGGCAGGTATGGTTGGTGTAGAGTGGTACTCGTTCTCGTCAGTGGCTTATCTTGCTACAGCTGGTGTTGCACTTGTGCTGATGTTACTACTCAATAAGCCAAGTTTCAATATCTTTGCTAACTTCGGTGTTGGACTGTGGGATACCTATAATAATATTACAGGCCTTCTTTCAGACCTACTCTCATATATCCGTCTGTTTGCTATTGGACTGTCGGGAGGTGTGCTGGCGTTGGTGTTCAACAGCCTTGCGATGGGTCTAACGGGATTGGATGCAGGTATTGAACAGTTTACTGTTGGCACAGTGTTCCAGATTATCGGTGCATCGGCAATACTACTTGTTGGTCACGGTATCAATCTGTTTATGTCAACAATCTCTTCATTTGTACATCCTATGCGACTGACATTTGTGGAGTTCTTCAAAAATGCTGGCTTTGAGATGGGCACACGCACATTTGAGCCATTAAAAAATGAGTAATACAAGTAAAAAACAATAATTAACTTAAAAAATTACAATTATGGAAAATTCAGCAATTATTATGGCCTATGTAGGCGTTGCGCTTATGGTAGGTTTAGCAGGTATCGCATCTGCAATTGGTACTGCAATCTGTGGTCAGGCAGCAGTAGGTGCTATGAAGAAGAACGGTGGCGCATTTGGTAGCTATATGGTTCTCTCTGCACTTCCGGGTTCACAGGGTCTTTATGGTTTCGTTTGTTTCTTTATGGTAACAAACCTCTATCCACTCGTTGGTCCTGCAACTACTCCTGCACAGGGTGCTGCTGTTCTTGGTATTGGTCTGCTCGTAGGTATGGTAAACCTTCTTGCAGCTATCTATCAGGGCAAGGTTTGTGCTAACGGTATTGCAGCTATCGGTAACGGTCACGATGTGATGGGTAAGACCCTTATCCTTGCAGCGTTCCCAGAGCTTTATGCTATCCTTACCGTTGCAGCAACATTCCTTATCGCATCAGTTGCAACTACTTGGGCATAGTTAGTGCTACAAAAAACAGAGTGGGTGACTAAAAAATAGTCACCCACTTTTTATTCAGCCTCTCTCTTTTGGATAATAGGCGAAAATTACTTACCCAGAAGCTTCATAACCTCGTTATAGACAGTTTCGCCGTTATATCCGAACTGTTTGTCAAGGACTTTGTATGGTGCAGAGTGACCGAAGTGGTCCAGACCGTGAATATTCTCTAACGAGCCAACCAAGCCGAGCAAAGTTACAGGCAGACCTGAGGTCATACCGTAGCGTATAGCATCTGTAGGGATTACAGTCTCTTGGTAAGACTTTGGCTGGTCGCGGAATAGACCTTCGCTTGGTACATCCACCACGCGTACGCTTACGCCCTCCTTCTTAAGGAGTTCTGCGCCCTCTACAAGTGTTGCCACCTCTGAGCCGGAAGCTATCATAACCACCTTAGGTTTTGCGGCATCCATAACTATATATGCGCCCTTTTGTGACTGCATAGCCTCGTCGCGACGAGAAGCGCTTAGGGTAGGGAGGTTCTTGATATTCTGGCGTGAGAGAATAAGTGCTACAGGACGCTGCTCCTCAAGGGCTATCTTCCATGCTGCAATAGTATCCTCGCCATCAGCCGGACGCAATACAACCATTGAGCGCTCGCCCTGATGGTTGTGCAGATGCTCCATAAGTCTTATTTGCGCCTCCTGCTCAATAGGCTGATGTGTAGGACCATCCTCGCCCACGCGGAACGAGTCGTGGGTCCAGATAAATATCACATGCAGGCGCATAAGAGCTGACAAACGCACTACAGGCTTCATATAGTCTGAGAATACGAAGAAGGTACCACAAGCCGGAATAACACCGCCGTGCAGAGCCATACCGTTCATAATACAAGCCATAGTAAACTCAGAAACACCTGCCTGCAAGAACTTACCGCTAAAGTCGCCCTTAGTGAACGCCTTAGTCTTCTTCAAGAAGCCGTCGGTCTTGTCTGAATTAGATAGGTCGGCAGAGGCTACAATCATATTCTCAACTTTCTCGCCATAGATGCCCAGAACGGTTGCAGATGCTGCGCGAGTAGCCTGGTCTGGTTTCATCTCTATTGAGCGGTAGTCGATTTGTGGCAACTTACCTGAAAGGAACATATCGAGTTTGCGAGCAAGGGCTGGGTTTGCTGCGCGCCACTCAGCCTCCACCTTCTTGCGCTCAACCATTTCGGCGCGGAGCATTATTGCACGGTCTTCGTAGACAGCCTTGCTCTCGTTGAAAATCTTAAATGGCTCCTCAGGGTCGCCACCTAAGTTGGTTATTGTTGCAGCAAAGTCGGCACCTGCGGCAGATAGAGGCTGACCGTGGGTAGAGACCATATGCTCAAAGCTTGCGCCCTCAGCAGTCACGGCACCACGACCCATAATGGTTGTGCCGATGATAATTGTTGGCTTATCTGTAGGCTCGTTTGCCTTTGTTAGAGCTGCGCGGATTTCAGGGATGCTGGTGCCGTCAATCTCGATAACATTCCATCCCCATGCGCGATATTTCATAGCAACATCCTCGGTATCCACCTCGTCAACCTTTGTTGAGAGCTGTATATTGTTCGAGTCGTAGTACATAATGATATTGCTAAGACCTAAGTTGCCGGCAATACGACCTACACCCTGAGATACCTCCTCCTGAACAGCGCCATCAGAGATATAAATATAGGTCTTGTGAGCCATCCACTGGCCAAAACGAGCTACTAAGAAGCGCTCGGCAATAGCAGCGCCTAAGCCCATAGCGTGTCCTTGACCGAGAGGACCAGATGTGTTCTCTACACCGCGCAGAAAATCTACCTCTGGGTGACCGGGGGTAACGCTGCCCCACTGACGAAACTGTTGTAGGTCTTCCATAGAGTAGTGACCTGCAAGAGCGAGGACAGAGTAGAGCATAGGGGACATATGACCAGGATCGAGGAAGAAACGATCGCGGTAAGGGTATAACATATTGTCGGGGTCGTAGCGCAGGAACTCTGCGAAGAGAACATTTACAAAATCAGCACCACCCATAGCACCTCCAGGGTGTCCAGACTTTGCCTTCTCGACCATTGATGCAGCAAGGATGCGGATATTATTCGCCGCCTTTGCGAGTTGAATATCGTTAGCCATATCTTTGTGAATTATTGTTTGTCTATACAAATATAGTTATATTTTTTTGAATAACAACTTTCAAGCGAAATTTTAGCCCTATTACTACTCCGATTGTTTGGTAAGCATCGACTTTGAACGCTCAAATTTCTCTATAGCATATTGTTTCGTTACTACAAACTCCTTAATCTCGGAGGTTGGGGAGTCGAACATCAGGTCCTTCATTATAGCCTCACATATTGAGCGTAGACCACGCGCGCCGAGGTTAAACTCTGTAGCTTTATCGACGATGTAATCCAATACATCCTCTTCAAAGCTCAGCTTTATGCCGTCCATCTCAAAAAGATGGTAGTATTGGCGCACGATAGCATTTTTAGGTTCAGTGAGAATGTTGCGTAATGCCTGCTTAGAGAGCGGCTCTAAAGCGGTGATAACGGGTAGACGACCAACAAGTTCCGGAATAAGACCGTAGCTCTTGATATCCTGCGGCTGAATGTATTGCAGGACATTCTGCTCCTCAACCATCTCTGCTTTGCCAATCTGATAGCCTATGGCGCGTGTATTTAGTCGCTGAGAGATACGCTGCTCGATGCCGTCAAAGGCTCCGCCGCAAATAAAGAGTATATTTTTGGTATCTATCTGCACAAACTTCTGCTCAGGGTGTTTTCTGCCACCTTCCGGAGCAACATTGACTACAGTGCCCTCAAGTATCTTAAGCAGTGCCTGCTGTACGCCCTCTCCAGATACATCGCGGGTAATGCTTGGATTGTTACCCTTGCGAGCAATTTTGTCTATCTCGTCGATAAAGATAATGCCTCGTTCGGTAGCAGCCTGGTCGTAACCTGAGGCTTGATAGAGGCGTGAAAGAATGCTCTCAACATCTTCGCCGACATATCCGGCTTGAGTGAGTACGGTGGCATCGACAATGGTAAACGGTACTCCGAGCATACGGGCAATGGTGCGGGCAATAAGGGTCTTGCCGGTGCCTGTAGCGCCAACTAAGATAATATTAGATTTATCTATCTCCACCTCCTCGGTGCTGCTCTGTGCGGCAACAAGACGCTTGTAGTGGTTGTATACCGCTACGGCTATAGAACGCTTAGCGCCCTCTTGTCCAATGACATATTGGTCGAGGAACTGCTTGATTTGTTGAGGTTTGTGTACCTTGTCAAGGGTAAGTTCACTTGCCCCCTTCTTTGGCGCACTGTTGTTGGCTAAGTCGTTGCCATATAAGGAGCTATAGCCCAACTCTATACATTCATTACAGATGTTGGCTCCGTCGCCTCCCTGAAAGAGCACTTTCACACTCTCTCTTTCACGACCGCAGAATGAGCAGTGTTGATGTGTTCCCGTTCCCTTTTTGGTGCTATTTTTTGCCATATTTATCGTTTGGTTACTACAGTGTCTATAAGACCATAATCTTTAGCCTCGGAAGCTGAGAGCCAATAGTCGCGGTCGGCATCGCGCTCAATGGTAGCAACATCCTTACCTGAGTGCAGAGCTAAAATATCGTACAACTCGCCCTTGAGACGCAAAATCTCTCTGGCGGTAATCTCTATATCGGAAGCCTGACCTTGCACACCTCCTAACGGCTGGTGTATCATTACGCGAGAGTGTGGCAACGCGCTACGCTTGCCCGGAGCACCTGCGGCGAGTAGAACGGCACCCATAGAGGCTGCCATACCTGTGCAGATGGTTGAAACTTCGCACTGGGCCAACTGCATAGTATCATAGATACCCAAGCCGGCATAGACTACACCACCTGGGGAGTTGATATACAGACGAATATCCTTCTTTGGGTCGGTAGACTCCAAAAAGAGTATCTGCGCCTGGATGATATTGGCAATATCGCTGTCTATGGCTGTACCGAGGAATAGTATACGCTCCATCATCAGTCGGCTAAAGACATCCATCTGAGTAACATTGAGATGACGCTCCTCAAGAATGGTTGGATTGATGTATGCACGATAGTCGTGCAGAGTGGTGGAGGTAATGCCACACTGTTTTACGGCGAATTTTTCAAACTCTTTCATAATCTTCTGGTGTTATGGAACATTGTAATTGTTGATAAAAAAGACCCTGCAAGGATAGTGCTAACCTCGCAGAGTCTTGTCCATAGTATGCATATACTATAGGCTACGAGCAATCTCTGCAAACTCGTCTGCAGATACAGCCTTCTCGGTAACCTTTATCTTAGCACGGATAGCGGCAATAACCTTCTGCTCATAGAGCTTCTCGAAGATGTGCTGCTTCTGGTCCTTGTTCTCAAGGATGTTCTT
>JAZNTY010000035.1:0-2066 GCA_045592005.1 Alistipes sp.
GGTTGCAACAACACATCCGCAGAGGGCAGAGAGCCTGCCCAAACTCTGTTTGATATATACCACTGTCAGGTGGCTCAGAGCCAAAGCACGCAGAAGTTGCTCCTCGCTGACCCCTTTTTCTCTACCAAATATCACTACCGGAACAGTTGCCGATATCCCCTGATTGCCACTGCCGGAGTTGCTCATTACCGGCACCATAGCTCCGCTCATACGGGCATCGCAGGCGCCACTTGTGTAGGATAAAATTTTTGTAAAGAGCGTATCTCCAAATATGGACTCTTTTGTACTATTGTGCATTAGACGACCTAAGCCGTGACCATAATCGCCTGTAAAGGAGACCTCGGCTGCGGAGATATTCATCCTCTCTGCCTCCTTGAGCCACTCAATTTGCTCCAAAGGAACAGTCGTGGCGTAGTCATAGACCTCTTTTAATGTCAATGGCTGCTCTGACTCGCCTTGTTGACAACCACTCTCCTCTTGTGTGCAGCTAAGTAGAGACTCTCCATTACGGCTGATATGGGTAAAGTTGGTATGAGAACCCTCTATTGTGGCAGAGGCGCAGTTCTCGCTACTATAGACATCTACGCGAATATATAGCATCTGCTGGGTGTGGCGGTCGATATCAATCTTTATCTTTGCCTGCTCCAAATAGCGTTTCGCCTGCTCTACTGCTGAGGTGTCTGCATCCTTAAGCACCTCAAGCTCATATTCGGACTTACCTGCTATAGCACCTAAGGCTACAGCTATTGGTAAACCGGTCATACCTGTGTTTGGAATACCTACACCCATAGCATTCTTGTAGATGTTCGGGCTTAAGGCAACCTCAATACTGTCTGGCAGCGAACCTAAGGTCTCACACGCCTTTGCAACACAGAGCGATACAGCTATTGGCTCGGTGCAGCCTATTGCCGGAATAACCTCCCTATGTAGTAGAGCATCTATTGTCGCGTAGTTCATATCTTAGTTTATTAAGTACCATATGTAGGCAATGTGCGCGCAAAGGAAGATGATGCCCTCTATGCGTGTAACTTTGCGATGACCATATAGTAGTGCCGAAATTAACAGAAGCACAGCAGCTCCAACCATAACTAATAAATCTATCATGGTAATTCCGCTCATTGCCAACGGAGAAATCGTTGCGCAGCAGCCCAAAATGAGTAGTATATTTGCTATGCTAGAACCAATTACATTTCCTAAAGCTAATGCGCCGTGTCCTTTTATGGCTGCAATAAGACTTGCTGCCAGCTCAGGTAGAGATGTGCCGCCGGCAAGAAGTGTAATGGCAATTACGCGCTCACTCACGCCTAAATCACGAGCAATAGCGATAGCCGAATTTAATGTGAGATTTGCTCCATATATCAAGGCGACGAAACCGATAACAATCATAGCGATAGACTTTAACCAAGAGAATTGAGCAATATTTTCACTCTCAGCCTCACTATGTTCTGCCTTGCTGGTGCGATAAGATATGTATATCACAGCAATGTAACACGCTAAAAGTGCAATGCCCTCTATCAATGATAGTGTTCCATCTGTAAGCATCAACACTAATCCAATGGATACTAAGATACATAGCGGCGTGTCAATCACAATATTGTTGCGCGAAAATATTACCGGAGTAAATAGCGCACATGTGCCAAGAATGAAGAGAATATTAAAAATATTCGAACCGACAACATTGCCAATGGCAATATCCGCACTTCCTGCTATTGTTGATGCCACACTGACCGTCATTTCTGGAAGTGAAGTACCCACAGCAACAATGGTCATGCCAATAATAAACTCGTCAATGTTGAGCCTCTTTGCAATGGCAGCAGAACCGTTAGTTAGCCATGTTGCACCTACAGTTAGTAGAGTGAAACCGACAATGATAAGTATCCAAGTCAAAAACATTATAAATTAGGTATTTTGTAATATACGACCGCAAAGGTAGTAAAAAAAACGAAATTTTCTGTGAAAAAATTTGCAGATAAAAAAAAATTACCTACCTTTGCACTCGCAATCGCAAAATAAGTTGGTGCCATAGCTCAGTTGGTAGAGCAAAGGACTGAAAATCCTTGTGTCCC
>JAZNTY010000036.1:0-9110 GCA_045592005.1 Alistipes sp.
CGCAAATAATTGTGATACATAGATATAATTTTTAGATTATTGGTTTTATCCTGCAAAGGTAGTACTAATTATTTGATTTTCAAAATAAAAGAAAAAATCGCCTGAGATATTAACCCAGGCGCAAATGGCTTTTTTCCTATACTTTTTGGCAAAAGTTTTACAGTTTCTCGCCAAAGCACAAATCACCCGCATCGCCAAGACCGGGAACGATATATTTGTTTTCATTCAAAAAGTCATCAACGGTAGCTATCCACAAGGTAGCATCCTTCTGAAGGTCGATATTATTCTCCACCTCTTTAACCCCCTCAGGGCAGCCGATAACCGAAACAATATGGGTATGGAGAGGTTTACCGCAGCGCTCAACAAGCTCTTTATAGACCGCCACCATAGAGGCGCCGGTAGCCAACATAGTATCGGCAAGAATGAGCACCTTACCCTCTAATGATGGCGAGGCGAGGTACTCCAAAGCGATAGTAAAGTCGCTCTCGGTAAGACCCTTACGATAAGCCGACACAAAGGCATTCTCGGCGCTATCGAAGTAGTTCAAAAGTCCCTGATGCAGAGGTAAGCCAGCACGCAGAATGGTGGCAAGCACAACCTTATCGCTCGGCAGGCTAACGGTAGCTGTAGCCAACGGAGTCTGCACACTTTGGGGTGCATAGTGGAGCGTTTTTGAGATTTCGTAAGCCATAATTTCGCCTATGCGCTCAATATTTCTACGGAAGCGAAGCATATCTTTCTGCACAGCGACACTACGCAGCTGGCTGAGATAGCTATTGACCAAAGAGGGCTGGGAGTCAAGAATATGTATCATTAGTATAAAAAGTTATTAAATGGATATCTACCGCAGTGTATTTCGCGAACCATACCGTAAAGGTCGCGGCGGAACTTATCAATATTTATCTTTTCGCGTGCAGAAAGGAAGATGCAAGGGGTATTTTGTTTAGCAAACCAGCTATTGCGCAAGTCATCCAATGAGCGGTTCTCCTTAGTGGCTGGCGTTAAATCATCCTCATCTTTTTTAACATAGGTATAAGCATCAATCTTATTAAAGACCAAATAGACCGGCTTATCGCCTGCACCAATATCCTGAAGAGTCTGCTTAACGACATCTATCTGCTCCTCAAACTGAGGGTGCGACACATCGACAACATGTATAAGCAAATCTGCCTCGCGCACCTCGTCCAAAGTGGACTTGAAGGACTCTATCAACTCTGTAGGCAGTTTACGGATAAAGCCGACAGTATCGGAGAGCAAAAATGGGAGGTTGTCAAAGACCACCTTACGCACTGTAGTATCGAGGGTCGCAAAGAGTTTATTCTCGGCAAAGACCTCACTCTTGGAGATAAGGTTCATAAGGGTAGATTTGCCCACATTAGTATAGCCAACAAGCGACACGCGCACCATAGAGCCACGATTTGAGCGCTGGACAGCCATCTGCTTGTCAATCTTCTTCAAATCCTCTTTGAGTTTGGCTATACGGTTACGCACAATACGACGGTCGGTCTCAATCTCACGCTCGCCGGCGCCACCACGAGTACCTGTACCACCACGCTGACGCTCAAGGTGGGTCCACAGACCGGCAAGACGCGGGAGCATATACTCACACTGAGCGAGTTCCACCTGGGTTTTAGCATAAGCAGTCTGCGCACGCTGGCGGAAGATATCGAGGATAAGGCGTGTACGGTCGATAACACGACAAGGCATAGCTGCCTCAATATTACGGGTTTGCGATGGCGATAGTTCGTCGTCAAAGATAACGACATTTATCTCATTATCAGCACAATATGTAGCAATCTCCTCTAATTTACCCGGACCAACATATATACGCGAGGAGGGTTGGGACAGACGCTGAGTAAAGCGGCGCACAGTGTTTATAGATGCTGTTTGTGCCAAAAACTCAAGTTCATCGAGGTACTCAAACGCCTGACGAGGCTCTTGGGAGTCCCGGATAACCGCCACAAGCACAGCTCGCTCCTGAACCTCTGCTTCAACCTCTGTAGATTTTGTATTTTTATTTGTCTCCATATATCTTAAAAAAGGAGTTACCTTGAAAATTCGGTAACCCCTCTATTTTTCGTTTACAAGTTAATGTGTTATAAGTTGTTCTGCAAGGCTTGCGAGTCTTGCTCGGCAGGAGCATACTGCTGTATGTGACTGTCGTGCAGGGTGAGCATAACGCCGCAGAACGGCTTAGAACATATTAATTTTGGATACGGAAGTCAACAGGCAAAGTATACTTCACACGCACAGTCTGGTTACGCTGCTTACCTGGCTTCCACTTTGGAGAGGTCTTGAGCACGCGAACCGCCTCATCTGAGAGTGAAGAGTCTGGAGACTGGAGTACCTGGATATTAGTCAGGGTACCGTCACGCTCAATAACGAACATAAGGAATACACGACCTGAAATGTTGTTCTCCTGCGCAATCTGTGGATAGCGGATTTTGTTCATAACCCAATTACGGAAGGTGTTGATATCGCCACCCTGGAATGAAGGCATCTCCTCTACCTTTACAAATGGCTGGTCGTCCTCAATAGTCTCCTCCTCAACGGCAACCTGCTGGATAATCTCTACATCCTCATCAAACTCTGCGAAGTCGAAACCGGTCTCAATCTTCTCGTCATTTGTTACGATGTTAAGCACATCGGTAATAACGGTAATCTCTGTCTTCTTTGGAGGCTCCGGTTTCTGCTCCTCCTGACGAGTAATCTCTGTAATCTGCTCCTCTACAGGACCGTAATTCATATCAATCTTCTCAACAACAACCTCCGCTGGAGAGTAGAGAAATGCTGCAATAACAGCCAAAAGAGCAAGTACCAGACCAATCTCAAGCAGCACTACGCGCTTGTTATTGACATCAACTTTAGGATTTTTTTTCAGTTCCATTTATAGTTAAGTTTTTAATTATTGACATCACAGCCCAACAGCCTAACGAAACACTCCGCAGGCATACTTTGGCACAAATATAAGGATTATTTTTCAAAAAAAGCAATTTGCAATAAAAAAATCACTATTTTTCTATACATTTGCAGTTGGATTACGGCAAGTTTTTTGACAGATATGGCAAACAATAGATTAAAAACGCTCTATGGGCTCACTCTCTCGGAGTTACAGCAGTTATGTACTGAACTCGATATGCCTCGCTTTGCGGCTAAGCAGATTGCCGGTTGGCTATATCGTCGAGGTGCCACAGATATTGAGCAGATGAGCGACTTGTCGAAGGCAAACAGAGCAAAACTTGCACAGTACTACACCGTAGGGCTCAGTACGCCGGTAAAGGTTAGCCAATCGGTGGACGGAACAAAGAAGTATCTCTACCACACTGAGCAGGGCGCGGCAATAGAGTCTGCATATATCCCCGATGGCGAGCGTGCAACACTCTGCATCTCCTCACAGGCTGGATGCCGTATGGGTTGCCGTTTTTGTGCCACAGCACGCTTGGGTTTGATACACTCATTATCGGTGTGCGACATACTCAATCAGATAGCCTCTCTACCAGAGCGTGAGAGTCTTACAAATGTGGTATATATGGGTATGGGAGAGCCATTAGACAACATTGACAACCTACTAAAGGCTTTAGAGATAATGACCTCCGAGTGGGGTTATGGTTGGTCGCCAACGCGCATAACAGTCTCTACTGCCGGCGTGGGACGCGAGCTAAAAAGGTTCTTGGACAGCACTTCGGTACACCTTGCCGTATCACTCCATAACCCATTTCACGACCAAAGAGCCGAGATTATGCCAATAGAGCGAGCATATCCTATTGTAGAGATTGCAGAGATATTGCGCAAATACGACTTTACCCACCAACGGCGAGTATCTTTTGAGTACATCGTAATGAGTGGGCTAAACGACAGTCCTCAACATATCAAGGAGTTGTGCCGGCTACTCAATGGCATAAAGTGCCGCATAAACCTTATCCGTTTTCATAAAATTCCGGACTCGCCATATTTCTCGCCCGACAACGAGCAGATGATAGCCTTCCGCAATGCCCTTACCGCTCGTGGCATAATGACCACCATCCGCGCCTCCCGTGGCGAGGATATTCAAGCGGCTTGCGGTCTACTTGCCGGCAAAAAAGAGTAAGAAGGGTGGGGAGGTAGCACAAAAAAGTGGATGTTTGCACATCCACTTTCTTTATTTTTTAAGCATCCACGCCGGATAGTTAGTAGTAACACCCTTAAGTCGATGAACATAAGGGGCGATGACTGACCAACTTGTATCGTTATCGACAGTATAAACCGAAACCTCCAAACCGGCATTTATATAGCCGTTGATAGTTGACTCAGAGGCATCATAATCGGCAATGTTGCGGTTATGCCAAGTATAACCCCAGCTCTTATATTGACTTGCAGAGCTATTACCCATAGCTCCAATCTCAACTCCTATAGCATTGGCGTACTTAGCGCAGTGTTTAACAATATCTGAATAACCGGAGCAGATAAAGATGCAATAGTTTTGTGCCTCCATATCGGCGATAATCTCACATGCGCGCTCACACGCCTTAACAGCCTCAGCGTGATGCATCGTTGGCTTAGTAATAGCCTTTATATCAAGGCAAATCTTAGTACAGCTGCCCTTAGCATTCATAGCGGCACGGATATAGTCCTCAAGAGATGGTATTGTTTCGCCATTTGAGAGTTTTCCGGCATTTTGAATTTGAGCCAGCGTGCTCTCCCACGGATAAAGACCATTAATCTTACAATTACCATCTGCATGTGCTACGACAACATTATTATCTTTTGTCCAATAGATATCTGTCTCCGAGGAGTAACAACCCAGGCTAATAGCATAGTTAAGCGAAGCGATAGAGTTATCCGGCACTCCAGCCTCCTTAGAACCTCCACGATGGGCTATAACAATATTATTTGCCACAGCAGGAGCCGGAGCCGGCAGTGAGAAGTTTGCCATAAAATAGCTCTGGCGCGAACCTTCAGCATCGCCAAAGGCAGTAATAAAGAGTTTATAATTCTCGCCCTGCTTAAGATTAAGCGTCGAAGCATCTATGGTAAGGCTCTTGTTAATGGTCTTAACACCATACAGTTCAGCTGCTAACGGAGTGGTTAAAAACCACTGTATATAGGAGTCATTATTACCCAACAGCTGCGACATCGAGCTATACTGTTCAGAGGTAAGGATAAGGTAGTTAGCAGAGAGTATATCTGAAGGCATCGTAATCTTAATAGAGCCCTTACCGCTTGGGCGCAGGTCGATATTAACCGCAGGCTTAGAGGAGATAGATGTAGGTTTAGAGGTTACGATAAGCTCCTTACGATAGTAACCTACGCTATTATGCTGACCATAGAATGGGCTATAATAGCCGGCACCATACTCGCTATGAGAACCTTCAGCAAACTCTGCCAATAACAAGACAATCGGCTGACCAGGCATTATAGGCTCATAGTGCGAATATTGCACACCCTCTTTAGTAAAGGTGCGGTTACTCTCATTCAGAGTCAGGTCTAAGCGCTGAGTAAAGTAGTTTTTGTAGATAGCCTCATTACGATTAAGCCACTTCAGCTGACTCTCATCACCGCCTGCGTAGTTATAGTTTGCCAAATCTGTCACAGCCCACTTTATAACGCTGGTAGAAGGCACTGCTTCAGGGATACGCACAGAGAGCATAACCTCGGTTTGAGTCTTATTAACCACAGCAAACTCCGGAAGAGCCTTAGTTTTGAAGGTGCGAGTAGCCACAGCGCTATATTCACTCTGGGCACTCTTAGCTGCCACATAGAGCACATAGTCACTATTATCGAGCAGGTCACGCACCGAAAAGGTTGTTGTGCCCGTCTTGCTACAGGTACCAACAACGCCGGATGTAAAAATCTGCTCAGCAGTGACGCTATCATCAATCTGTGTTGCTCGGTTGACAATATAGCTATACGAAGCGGCTCCAGAAGTGACAATCTTTACTGAAGCTGAGGCGTAGCTCTCCACCAAACCGGAGATGGTAAGTGAGAGCAGCTGCTCATCGGGTTGCTCCTGACCCCCGCCACTACCACTCTCTTCGCCACCGCCACAGGCAGCAAAAAACAGTGATGCGCAAAGCATAAGGATGTAAAAAAAGCGTTTCATATCTATTTTTGTAGGTTTCGTTTAATATCCCGTATACGCAGCTGTGTAGTAACTGAGCCACGATAGTGATTTTCGACAATCTGATAACATACATCCACAGGCTTACCGGAGCGTATCCACTCATAGTGGGTCGGCTGCGAGAAGGCTATAGTCTGAATGGTCGTATTTGGACGCTGAGTCTGTGTCAGGTCCATACGCAGATGCTCAGCATCGGCACCAACAAGCTTTGCATCGCACTTAGAGTTGATAACACCTAAAGTGGCAAATACCGGAGCGTTATTTCCGGGACCAAATGGCTGGAAGCGGTTCAACTCACGGTGGAATGATGGTGTGATATCTGAAAAGAGCAACATAGAGTCTATCTCCACCTGAGGAACGAGAATTTTAGGATCTATATTCTCCTCCACATAGTCATTAAAACGACGAGCAAACTCCTCCACATTTTCCGGACGCATAGTAAGACCTGCGGCATACATATGACCACCGAAATTCTCCAACAAATCGGAGCAGGACTCCACAGCCTGGTAGAGGTCAAAGCCCGGAATAGAGCGAGCAGAGCCGGTAACAAAACCATTACTCTGGGTAAGAACTACTGTTGGACGATAGTATGTCTCTATAAGGCGTGAAGCCACGATACCCACAATACCCTTCATCCACTTAGGATTATAGATAACAGTGCTCTTGCGAGCCTTAAGCTCAGGGTTGGACTCTATATAGTCGTGCGCCTCCTGAGTAACAGAGCGGTCGATACTCTTGCGGTCCTGATTAAAACCGTCAATAACACCTCCAAAGTCGGCTGCCGCCTTTTCATTACCCTCAACAAGCAACTTCACAGCCGCATAACCTCCTGAAGGGGTGTTGTTCTCGTCATACTCGTCCATACGCATACGACCTGCCGCATTGATACGAGGACCAATCTTAAAGACAATGTCGTCAATAGTGATATTGGAGCGGTCAAGACGACAGATGTTGATTATCGAGAGCAGTCCCTCACTTGGTGTAGCGTTAAGACAGCGCAGACCATAGTGCGCCAAAATACGATTTTCGTCCACTAAAGGGACAATATCAGAAGCAATGCTGACAACCAACAGGTCGAGCAACCAAACAATATTCTCAAACGGAATATTGTGCGTCTGAGCATACGCCTGAACGAGCTTAAAGCCCACACCGCAACCCGAAAGTTCATCAAACGGATAGGTGCAGTCGGTTCGTTTAGGGTCAAGAACGGCTACGGCGTGAGGTATCTCCTCAGCCGGAAGATGATGGTCGCAGATGATAAAATCTACCCCTTTCTGCTTGGCATAGTCCACTTTTTCGACAGCCTTGATACCGCAATCGAGAGCTATTACGAGCTTTACGCCCTTCTTTGCGGCGATGTCAATACCCTTACGCGAGATACCGTAACCTTCGGTATAACGGTCCGGGATGTAGAACATCAAGTTTTTGTGTCCGATTTGGCGTAAGAACTTATAGACCAACGCTACTGCTGTGGTGCCGTCTACATCATAGTCTCCATAGACCATAATACATTCGTTGTGCTCAACAGCCTGCTCTACTCGCTCAACTGCCTTATCCATATCCTTCATCAGGAATGGGTCATGCAAATCGGAGAGCTGTGGGTTAAAGAACTTTTCAGCCTTCTCTACTGTGTCTATGCCTCTTTGTACTAATAGGTTGGCAAGCACCGAAGAGATACCTATCTGTGCAGCGATATGAGCTACCACTGCCGGGTCCCCTTGTGCCTTGACCTCCCATCTCTTGTCTATAGGCATAATTGTACTGTTTTATATATTTTCTTGTATTTTTCATATTATTTAACTTCGGCAGTCAACAACTCTGTGAGCCTTGTCACAAGCAACTGTTTGGTCTGCTCAATATCAACATCGCCACCAACCTCTTTGGATATTGAGGTTACACCTTTGTCTGTAAAGCCGCATGGGTTAATCATCGTAAACCACTTTAGGTCGGTTGTCACATTGAGAGCCAAGCCATGCATAGTAACAAAGTGTGAGGCGCGAACACCTATGGCGCAAATTTTTCGCCAATTTCGCGGGTTTGAGTCCTGGTCACGGTCACATATCCACACTCCTGTAGCTCCGTCAAAGCGCTCAGCCGAGATACCATAATGGGTAAGAGTATCTATAACAGCCTGCTCCAAAATCTCTATATAACGGCGTAGACCGATACCTAAAGCACCAATATCTAAAATAGGATAGCATACAATCTGTCCCGGACCGTGGAATGTAATATCGCCACCACGGTCGATATGAAAAAACTCAGCACCTAAGCTCTGCAAATAGGACTCAGGGATAAGCATATTGCTTTGATTGCCGCTCTTACCAAGCGTATAGACAGGGGTATGTTCAACCGTAAGAATAGTGCCACAATCTTCCCCCTGCTCGCCACGCCTGCGTATATCGAGGCGGCGCTCAAAGAGAGATTGCTGCAACTCCCAGCACTCTTTGTAGGGCATTGTACCCAAATCCTTGTACCCGACTTTCATATTCTAAAGGGGCTAAACCCGTCTAAATACAATACTCGACCATCTTTATCAAAAAACAGTCTAAACATCGAGAAATGGAGCTGGAATTAGTGTTTTACAGTGGCTTTCATAGCCTCATCTGCCAGGTAGGAGGAGCGCACAAGCGGAGCGCTGGCGCAGTAGTCAAAACCCACCTGAAGAGCAGCAGCCTTATAATCATCAAACTTCTGCGGCTCAATATACTCGGCAACCGGATAGTGCTCCGCTGTAGGTTGAAGATATTGACCGATAGTGAGTATTCTCACACCTGCGTCCCTAAGGTCTCGCATAGTCTGAAGAACCTCCTGCTCAGTCTCTCCAAGTCCAACCATTAGACCACTCTTAACCACTACACCTGCTGAGGCGAGGTAGCGCAATGTTGCTAAAGACTTTTGGTAGGTAGCCTTTGAACGCAACATCGGGGTAAGGCGGCTGACGGTCTCGATGTTGTGCCCGATAATATCGGGCTTGGAGGCTATAACCGTATCAAGGAGTGACGGTGTTGCATCC
>JAZNTY010000037.1:0-10744 GCA_045592005.1 Alistipes sp.
CTGAGTGGGTTGTTGAGGCTGACACTGAGGGTGTTGTTGCCAGCATGCAGTCCGGAAACGGTAATGCTACCGTAACTTTCGATGTACCTGCAACTGAGGCTATGCGCACAATCAAGGTTACATTTACCGCTACAGGTTATGTAAGCGGCTACCCTATCACAAAGAAGGCGAGCCTATCAATTACTCAGACCGACTCTGACATCCCAACCGTAGATGGCGAATTTGTTTACTACGAAAATGGTGGTGAGTCTGTATCAAAGGTTGACGGCTACTGGCCATATGTTGATGCTTACACTGGTTGGAACCCACAGGGTGGCGAGGGCTTCGATCAGAGCGGTGTTACCTACACTGGTAAGAACGCATCTGTTCGTAACTCTGGTAAGTCTTGGGCTCCTGTAGGTGCTACTTACGCAACTGACGCTCCATACGCTTATCTTCAGGCTAAGGATGGCGTTGAGTTCATTATCCACAACATCAAGATTAAGAGCGGCGTTAAGAACTACACCTTCTCATTCACTGCACACAACCAGTATGCAAATGAGATTGCTTCTCCTTACACCCCAGCTCCAGTATCTCCACTTAAGTCTGGCGAGAACCTTACTGTTGAGGTCAGCGTTGACGGCACAAACTTTGGTGCTGTTACCTACTCTACAATGGCTGACGGTAACTGGGAGTACGCTATCGCTCCATTTACCCTTCCTGCAGATGCAGACAAGCTCTTTGTTCGCTTCTCTAACTACAAGGCTGATACAACTACTCCACTGCCATCATCTGCATTCCAGTATCAGGCAGCACTTCGCTTTGACGACTTCCGCCTTGTTGAGGGTGGTAACGGTCCAGTTGTAGACTTCAACAACGCTATTGGTGGTGGTAACACTGGCGGTGGTAATGTTCCTACAGAGGCAGTTAAGGCTACTGTTGCAGAGTTCTTGGCAGCTGCTGAGGATGGCACTACTTACTACGAGCTTACAGGTGTAATTACAAATGTTGTAAATACTACCTACGGTAACTTTGACCTTACAGACGAGACTGGCACAGTTTACATCTACGGTCTTAGCAGCCCAACTGGCGAGCAGAAGTACTGGGCAGCATCTGGTGCAAAGAGTGGCGATACAATCACTGTTCGCACTCTGCGTACATCTTACAACAACACTCCACAGGGTAAGGATGCAATCTTTGTAAGCCTTGTTCCTGGCGAGGGTGGCGACGAGCCTACTCCAGAGCCAGCAGAGGGCGCTTACGCTTCTGATGTACCATTTGTTTGCGCTGCAGACGACTCAAATAATTGTTGCTATGGTCACAAGGATACTAACATCGGCGGAAGTGCTGTTACAGGCTTCAAACTTGGTACTGGCAGCAAGACTGGTTACTTCAAATCGGGAGCAGTTGGTGTTGATGGTGACAAATATTTGAACTTCTACGCTGTTGCTTGGAAGGGTAAGAGCGCAACACTCTATATGCGCGTTAACGGTGGCGAAACTACATCATTTAAGTTGAATGCTCATGTAGGTGCGACAGGTAATCCTCCATATCTAAATCTTACAGCTGAGTCATCAGACCATTATTCAGTAAAACTTGATGGACTGACTACTTCTTCTACTATTGAGTTCTCTACTGATGCTTCATTCTCAGCTGTAGCTAACGATACAAGCGGTCGTGCTATTGTATTCGGCATGAAGCTTACAGACGAGCCTCTTGGCACTGACAACCCTGGTGGTGGCACAACTCCAGAGCCAGAGCCAACACCTTCTCAGACTGTAGCTATCAACACTATTACAGCAGATGGTACTTATACCGTTGAGGGTATTGTTGTTGCTGTAGCCGCAAAGGCTTATATTATTGCTGACCAGACAGGTTCTCTGCTTGTGTATGGTGCAGAGCATGGCCGTACACTTATGGAGAAGGTAACTATTGAGGGTACAGTTTCTCGTTATAAGGGTTACAACACAAATAGCTTGCAAATGGCAGCTACTACAACAACTGTTGTCTCAACAGACAACACTTATGAGTATAAACCTCTTGTTGTTGACGGAGCTACACTTGATGCTATGGTAGGTGCAGATGCTGCTTGTATCGAAGTACAGGTTACAGGCGTTATCTCTGTAGGTAGCTATGCAAATATCACTGTTGAAGGTGCTACAAAGCAGGCTTCTCTCTATTATGTAAATACAGCTGATTATGCAGCGTTTAATGGCAAAAATGTAGTTGTTAAGGGTTATGTAACAGGTACTCATAACTACCTTAATATTCTTCCATACTCTGTTACTGAGGTTGGTGGCTCAACTCCGACTCCAGAACCAGAGCCAGAGCCAACTCCGGGTGATAGCGCTTATACTTCGGCAAGCATCTTTACTGTAGCTGATGGTAATACTTCACTCGGCACTGAGAGTAAAATAAATGGCTCTGCTGCAACCGGCTTTAAGCTCGGCACCAGTAAATTGACAGGTGTATTTACTTCAGGCGCTGTAGGTGTTACCGGAGACAAGACCCTTGAGTTCTATGGTTTTGCATGGAAAGACAAGAGTGCTACTATCTACATCAAAGTTGAGGGTGGAGGTTCTGTTTCAGGTACAAGTTCTATCGCTTTGACAGCTAATGAAGGTGCTACAGGCAATGCGCCATTCACTATCACAGCTACAGACAGCGATTTGTATACCGTAACTTTGACAGGTCTTACAGCAGAGTCTAAGATTGTATTCTCTACCGCTGAGACTTTCGATGAAGCCTCTTCATCAAACGGTCGTGCAATTTTGGCAGGCGTTAATCTTAAGTAATTTTCATATTTCTCTCTCGGTAGGAATTTTTCTACCGAGAGGGACTTTTTAGCCGATGAATAGATTTTTTTACACAGTGCTTATAGCGCTGATATCAATTTCCACCTTTTGGGCTTGTGACGACTCAGACCCGTGGTCACCATTCTTGTCAAAAGCCACAATTACCAACACCACTAAAGGTTGGGACGAAACTTCGAACTCAATTAAGACCTCTGGCGATGTTAGATATACTTGGGAGGCAATTATTGTCGAGGGCTATGAATGGGTCTCATTCAGCAGCAAAGAGGATATTATGGTAACCAACGGCAAAGTTGGTACCTCTATCTACATATACTTCGACAAAAACGAGACAACCGAGGCGCGTACGGCTTCGATTTATATAAAATTCTCCGACGGATATAACACAACACTCAGTTTCTCACAGCTCGGTAAGAGCGAGAATACAACATACGACAGAGCCTGGGGCGAGCAGCCCGCACATAGCTCTGGAGCAAATTTAGTGCATAAAACCTACTACACTACCCTATCAAACGGCAAATTTGTGCGCAACTACTCTATATGCTACGATACTGAAAAACTTGTTTCTCGTTGGGTAGCCTACCCGCTGCATAGCGTATACACAGATGGTCGCGGATATCCGGGTGGTGGTAGAACAGATGCTTGGGCTTTTGATGACGCTATTACCGAATATGACAATGGCGGATATAAAATTGTTGAGTATAAGTATACTAACCCTATTATTCCTCAAGACAAGCAGCAGAATATAGTTTCGGGCGCATATGGTACCGGCGATAGTCGTGGACATATGCTTCCATCAGCATCGCGCTATAGCACTTGGATGACCAATGCGCAGACCTTCTATGCAACCAATATGATGCCTCAAAATAGCCGTTTCAATAGCGGTGTATGGGCAACTGTTGAGAATGGCGCTCGCAAGATGGTTTGTGCTGACACGCTTTATGTTGTTGTCGGAACACTCTTTGAAAATGCACAAACATTTACTGCCCGCGGTAGAACTATCACCCGCCCTACACACTGCTACAAACTGCTTCTGCGTACCCGTAGCGGCAATACAAAGAAGAGCATCTCGGAGATTACCGACCCTAACGAGATTAAGGCTATCGGTTTTCTGTTTGAGAACCAATCAAGTGCCTCAGATTACAAGAGTGCAGCAGTCTCTATCAAAGAGATTGAACAGCGCACAGGCTTTACATTCTATCAGAACCTTAACCCTGCTGTTGCCGAGAGCGTTAAGAATCAGAAAAATATAAACGATTGGAATTTTTAATATTATATCACTATGAAAAAACTACTTTTAACCACACTGCTTGTTGCAGGTGTAATGTTGAGCTGTTTTGCACAGAAGCCTCATATGGTTGTCTTTTACAACCTTGAGAACCTGTTCGACACTATCAACGACCCTGACAAGTGGGATGAGGAGTTTTTGCCGACAGGCGATAAGAAGTGGAATAGCACAAAGTATCAGAAGAAACAGAGCAATTTAGACAAGGTATTCTTCGATATAGCCGCTATTCAGCGCGACTTTCCGGCTGTAATAGGCGTTTCGGAGATTGAGAACCGTCTGGTACTTGAAGATTTGGTAACACAACCAAAGATGAAGTACGGCAACTACCGCATTGTTCACTACGACTCACCAGACCGTCGTGGTGTTGACTGTGCCTTCCTCTATCGTCCCGATGTATTCAAACTTGAGGGCAGCAAGGCTCATAAGTTTGAGATGCCGGGTATGGAGAATTTTTACACCCGCGACTTGGTAACAATGTGGGGAACTATTGAGGGCGAGCCATTTTTCTTCTTGGTGTCGCACTGGCCATCTCGTTTGGGTGGCAAGGAGGCTTCCGACCCTAAGCGCGAGGCTGCGGCTGCTCAATGTCGCCGCATAGCCGACTCTGTACGCACCGTCAACCCAAACACTAAGGTTGTTATTATGGGCGATTTGAACGACGATGCTACAGACAAAAGTATTACCGAGGTATTGGGCGCTAAAGGCAATATCAAGAAGCTTGTCAACAATGACATGTATAACCCATATATTGACCTCCTCAAAGCAGGATATGGTACTTTGGGTTATCGTGATTCTTGGAACTTGTTCGATAATATTATCGTTTCCGAGAACCTCGCCACAGGCTCTACCGGTACATTGAAGTTGCAGCGTGCCCAGGGTAGCAAATTCTATGGCAATATCTTCTCTCGCCCATATATGATGCAGCGTGAGGGTCAGTACAAGAACTACCCGCTCCGAACCTTTGTTGGCAATAACTTCCAAAACGGTTTTTCGGACCACCTGCCCGTATATATCTACATAGGTAAATAAACTTTAATTAACAGATATGAAAAAAATTCTACTCTTTGCATTACTAACCCTTTGTAGCCTTACAGCTATGGCTCAAGGAGGCATTAAGGGTCAAGTCGTATCGCGTAATGGTCGCACTGCCGTTGGACAGGTCAATGTGGCTATCGAAGCGATCGGCAAGAGCGTTACTACTGACGACAACGGTATGTTTAATTTTGACAACCTTGCTGCCGGAGATTATCGCCTCGCATTTTATGCCCCAGACTTTGAAACTCTCGAAATGATGGTGCGTGTAGATCAGAATGTACGAGATTTACAAACCGTGGTTCTTGTACCTTCATTGCAGCGAGAGGTTATGGACGATTCTGTCTTTGCAGAGTTCGACAACGACTCTTCAGCTTCCGACACTCAAGCTTTACCATCATCGCTAAGCGCATCTAAGGACCTATACAACAATATTGCAAGTTACCGTTTCAGCGAGATGCGTTTCAATGTTCGTGGTTACGACTCTATGTACCAGGATGTATATCTGAATGGCATCCGTTTCAACGATGCTATGACCGGTTACGGTCCATGGTCACTATGGAGTGGTCTTAATGATGCTACTCGCAACCAGGAGAATACAGCAGGTCTTACTGCTACCGACTTCGGTATTGGTAATATCGGAGGCACAACAAACATCAACGCGCGTGCCTCACAAATGCGTAAGGGTTTCCGTGTAAGTGTTTCCAATGCCAACCAAATGTACCGCTGGAGAGCTATGGTATCATATGCTTCTGGTGCTCTTGACAACGGTTGGTCATACGGTTTCTCGGTTTCAACTCGTCAGGGTGGTAATGGCTATGTAGACGGTATCTACTACAACTCTTATGGTTACTTTGCTTCTGTAGAGAAGCTCTTTGGCACCCGCCATCGCCTTGCACTCACTGTTTTAGGCACACCACAACAGCGTGGTGCTCAGCAGGCATCTACTCAGGAGGCTTATGACTTGTTTGGCAGCAACTACTACAATCCTAATGTAGGTTATCAGGATGGAAAACTGCGTAACACTCGCGTTCGCCGCACTCATGAGCCTATTGCTATGCTCAACTACATCTTTGACATCTCCGATAACACCCGTCTTACCGTTGCTACTTCTGTACGCTTTGGTTTCAACGGCTACTCTGCCCTGACTTGGAAAGATGGTGCTGACCCACGACCAGATTACTACCGCTATCTGCCTTCAAACTACTTGAGCCAAATAACTCCTGGAATTTCGGGTATCTTTGAAGCTACTACAGATGCTCAGATGGAGAACTATATCAATGCCGCTATCGGTGCTATGTCAGTTTGGAATGGTCGCATTGACTTTGACCGTATGATTAACGCCAACCGTCGCGAGGACCCTACAACTGCTGAGTACGCTGATGGTTTCCGCTCGAACTATATGATTGAGGAGCGTCATACTGACCAAATAGACTACAACTTTGTGGCTAATATATCACACGAATTTAATACCAATCATCGCCTTATTGGAGGTCTTAAGGCTCGCGTAAATCGTACCGAGTATTACAGTACCGTTAAGGACCTTTTAGGTGGTAGCTATTGGTTAGATATCGACAAATTTGCCGAGCGTGATAAGGGTAGCGATATTATCGCCTATCAGAACGATGTAGACTACTATCTTGCTAATGGTCACGCACGCGTAGTTAAGGAGGGAGATAAGTATGGCTACGACTACTACGCTCATCTACGCCAGGCTCAACTATGGGCTCAGTATGGTATGACTTACGGTGGTTTTGAGATGAATTTGGGAGCCGAAGCAGGCTATAGCTCAATGTGGCGTCAGGGTCTGTGGCGCAAGGGTCTATTCCCTAATGGCAACGACTCATTTGGCGACTCTAAGCATCTTAACTACCTAACTTACAAGGCAAAATTAGCTCTGAGCTACCGTTTTTCAGGAGCACACATCCTCTCTCTCAACGCTTCAACTATTGCAGATGCTCCTAAGTTTGCCGCGGCATTCGTATCTCCTCGTACCCGTAACCAGACCAACCCGGGTCTTACTACCGAGAAGATTTACAGTGCTGAGCTCACTTATAATCTCAATCTGCCATACATCAAGGCGCGTGTATCGGGTTACTTTACTAAGATGAACGATTTGGCAAAGGTTATCTCATTCTACGATGACACCCAATCTTCATTTACCAACTTCGCTATGTCAAATATTGACAAGCGTTACTACGGCGTTGAGTTGGCTGTCAATGTACCTATCTATGGTGGTCTGGCTATTCAAGGAGCCCTCAATTGGGGCGATTACCGCTACACCTCTAATCCTAACTTTGTGCAGATTATCGACAACAGCGCTGAGGTTGAGTTAGTTGATAAAGTCAACTGGAAGAACTTCTATGTTGAGAGTACTCCGCAGATTGCTGCCAATATAGGCTTAGATTATCGCGGTCCTAACAATTGGTTTGCCTCTGCAAACTTTAACTTCTATGACAAGCTCTATCTGTCAATGAACCCTGCGTATCGTACCACAAATGCCGTTAAGTCGTATGTAGAGGTACTTGCAAACGAGGTTGCATCAGATGAGGCAAAGGTTTGGGCACTTACAAATATCAACAAAGTTCGCCATCAGGAGGACTTAGGACACGCCTATACACTGAGCGTTAGTGTTGGTAAGAATTGGTATATCCACCGTAAGTATATGTTAGGTTTCAGTCTTGAAGGCAAGAACCTGCTCAACAACCAGAACATAAAGACCGGCGGTTATGAGCAGATGCGTATGCGCCGTACTCGTGGTTGGAATGGTAACGCTTCAGGTTCCAACCCTGCGGAGCCATTCTATAGCCGATTTGACTCCAAGTACTTCTATATGTTGGGTACAACATACTTCTTAAATGTATATTTCCGCTTCTAAACTATGCAGACTATGAAATTTACTAAGATATTCATCATCGCTCTTATAAGCCTTGCTTTTACCGGCTGTTATGAGCAATTTGATACCCCAAAAGTCCCTGCTCAAATGTCTGATGAGCTTATGCAGGCTCAAGGCATGGAACTTTTAACTATCGCCGAGCTAAAAGATATGTTCTTCCCGCTCAATAACTCAGGTTCTACCAATTCACAGGCAGAGACTAAATACAAGCGTTTTGTACTCTCTAAGGATGAGTGCACAGAGTATGAATTGCAAAACGACCGCTATATTGTTGGTAACTATTACATTAAAGGTAAGGTTATCAGCAATGACGAACAGGGCAATGTCTACAAGTCGCTCCACATCTTTGATGGCACAGCTGCTATTGAACTTAAACTTACAAACGGTCTTTTTGCAGATTACCCTTGCAACCTTGACACTAAGGAGAGCTGCTGGGTATATGTTCGTCTTGCAGGACTCTATATGGGTAGCTTCCGTATGATGCTCTCTATCGGCGACATTCCTACCGAGAGCCTCAATGCATATGGTATATCTAAGTTCTACGCAAACTCTAATATTGTATCGCCTAACAAGGTTGCACTGCATGTCTTCAAGGGCGAGGATTGTTCTCTTTCTGAGGGTAAAAGTATTACTGACGATATCTATGTGGTAGATAACTACAATGAGTCTAAGGCGGTATATAATGCTGATTTTCTCGGTCGTCTTATACGCTTCAACAACCTAACTGTTACATATCGTGGTGTTATGAACCAAAATGGCGTAGAGCCTTACCCTGCACTTACAAGTGGTAGCAATACAAATATCTACCCAAGTTGGCTCTGTACCAGCGGTATTATTATTGACGGCACTGCTCAGTATGTTGTTAGCAAGCCATGGTATAAGCTCGCTTACGCAATTAACAATATCTGCCTTTATGGAAGTACTGCTCTTTGTTATCCAGAGGCTCTCTCTACTACCCACGCCTCTACCCCAGGCTTCTATACAGCTCGTACAAGCGGTTACTCTCGTTTCGCTGGTAAGCCTGTTCCAGAAGACGGTGCAACAGGTAGCGTGCTTGCTATCTACGCAATCTATTCTCACAGCTACAACTTCGACCAGACCACCAAAGACCAGAGTGGTGCTTTCCAGCTCTCTGTTTGCCGCTTTGAGGACTTCCTTCCTGAGTATTATAACTCGCTCACTGATGAGCAGCTTGCAGAACGCGAGGCTTGGATTGACGCTAACACTCCAGAGGACTCTCTTGCCCTTCCACAGACTCTGAAGGACGACGATATGGAGTAGTTCGCGGTAAATATTTATGAAAAAGATTGCCAAATATTGTATTGGCAATCTTTTTTTTGTATATTTGTGATAGTTAACCCCTTAAACATTACAACTATGAGACGGTTTGTTATCATTATCATCTCTTTATTCGCATTTTTGACACCAATTTATGCACAGCGACCCATAACAAAAGAGGACAAAACTGTTACTGACGAAATTCGCAAGAGATACCCAAAACACTCACTCTCTTACCACGAGGAGTATGGTGTATATCTGTTGAGTGAGACTATCACACCAAAGAACCCAAAGTATAGTGAATATGACCTTTGCAGCCTTTTAGATAGCAAAGGTAACGAGCTATTCCCAAATTGTTCATTTACTAAAATTTACTTCCGCTCGGCAGATGAATTAAACGAAAACTACTATCCATACATTGAAGCGCAACTTGAAAAGACAATGTGGGCGCTATCTTTTGATGGTAAATGGCTTACAATGCCTATAAAGGGGAATATATGGTCTTTTAAGAGAAAAAACAATCAGACCCAGAAGACAAGCATATTCTATTCACTGCCTGAATACCCACTAAAATACTCTATAGAAAGCGGTTTTTATCTTGGATACTATTACTATCAAAAAAAGAAGAAGGCTCCTAAAATCAAGAGTGCACTGTGGGTAGATATCAACGGTAATTCCACCTACAAATCGCCTATCCCAGAGTCAAAAGATAAGATTAGAAAGATGCTTGAAGAGCGATATAAGATAGGGATAGGAGTTCTCTATGACGCAGCAACGCACACCTACCGCGTGGGAAATGGAGCGTTGTGCGACAAGGATGGTAACGAGCTTGTACCTCCAGCAAAGGATAATGAGTACACTTGGTCAAAGTTCTATCAAGGCTATGCTCTTGTGCATAATGTCCAGACAGGAAAATATGGAATATATAGTCTCAAGGGTGAGCGACTTATACCTGTAGAGCATTATGGCATTGACATAGAACACGACAGAACAAACACATATAGATACTTCGTCTGTCATACTACTGCGAAAAAAACATATGATGAGAATTACAACGCCACTATTTACGATATGGCGGGCAATATGCTCATTCCACCGTACTATGGTAGCATCAGCCAATATAACAGTGAACATGGGTTCTGTATGAGGTATGAATATACTCCAAACAAGAGTTGTTGGTTCAAGATATTTCTTGACGAAAACTCTATACTTGACCCATCTCGCAGCGAGGAGATTGACTACTCTATTCCAGAGGCATATTTTGCACGCATAAAGGCAAACGAAGAGCGTCGTATAGAGGAGGAGCGACTTGCCGCACAGCGTCGTGCAGCAGCCGAGGCGGCACGAATTCAGCGTCAGCAAGCTTGGCAACAACTTGCCGCGGCGGTTGGTAATTTGGCTACAAATGTTAATAATGCCATCAAATAACATAGTGGCTGCAGAACATACTCCACTACC
>JAZNTY010000038.1:0-10266 GCA_045592005.1 Alistipes sp.
ATTAGCTCTCGGTTCTCAGCGAAGTGGATAATACTCTGGCGCAACAACTCCTTAGCGTAATCTAAGTCCTCATCACTCTTAAATTTTGGCAGCAACTTGACCTGCTCGTGGCTCTCTCGCATAGAGTTGACAGTGCGAGCTGCCATAGTGAGGATATAGCCCAAATCGTCCGACCACAGCAGCGATTGGTCCTCCAAAGTCCTCTCAAGCAGTTCATCCTCCTCCAACATATTGAGAAGAATATCGGACGCCAGCTGTGCATCCTCCTTAAACGAAGAGGTTGGACTATCCATATAACGCTTATAGAACGGCTGCTCGACAAGAGTACTATAGAGGTGCTTGAACAGCTCGTTATTATCTCTCCACATCAGCTTATGAGCCTTGCAGTAATTCTGTATAGCCTCGCAGTTCTCAATGCGGGCAATAGCCCTATTCTCGACAAACTTACGGTTAGGGTTCAGGTCCTGATAGGTGGCAAGCATCTTGTTACGAGCAATCTCTTGGCGTGACTCCGCATAGCGCACCAACTCCGGTAAGAGCATCAATATATGGAAATAGAGGTCATAAGCCTTATCTATAGAGGCTATAAGACCCTTTTCGGTAACGGGGATATTATCGGACTGAGTCTGTAAATGGGCATAAACAGCCTTGATAACCTTTACTCGCAGTACTCTTCTACTTAGCATAACGCGTATTTATAGTGTTTCAAATATGGCGCAAAGTTAGCAAATTCTTACAGAATGGCAAGACTTTTCTATCGGAAAGCGCGCCAATGGGCAATATTTTTCTGATTTTTAACTTTTTCGGCAACTTGCGGGTTAAGCGTCGGGAAGAATTTTATATTAGCCCGCGCCTCAACCTCGGCGATAGATACCACCGCCTGACAAGGGTCTACATTACCCTGAGAGGAGTTTTCGTAGAGAAAACCTATAGCCATAAGCTCCTCAGCATCCGTAATCTGTCCGATAGGCTTGCCACTATTACCGCTACGGGTACGCAGCAACAACTTATAGCAGTGTGAGGGGCGAGTTATATGGCGACCGCGGCTAACAAAGGTTGTTGAGCCCTCAAAGAGCGTTCCCACAACAACATAGAGCGTATCGGAACATATCGAGGCGCGGGTAGCACTCTCCACCTTTGCCCAATTTTGCTGATTTAGACGCGCATTTTGTGGAAAAATATTTGTGGCATAAAAGGTCTGCGCGTTACACTGCCAGCTACTATATCGAGAGGCTGAGGGGAGCATATGACCTCGGTCCAACTGCCTATTCGCGCCGTCATTAAAACCGCCCTGAGCCACATTTGGCTGTAGGTGCTGAGCTATCTTAGGCTCAGTATAGTCATATCTAATAATATCGTAACCTCCCTCGCCATAGCAGGTTATAGCATCGTCAAAAGCCCAAGCATCGGTGCGCTCTATCTTGGGAGTGATATAGGAGCTATGCAACGGATATGCAACCCATAGAGGCACAATTTTATGGGTATCGTAGCAGACAGAGTAGTTGCGTACAGTAGCCCCATTAGCCAGCGTAGCAAAGTAACTCTTATAGAGCACCCCAGCCTTGTCTACCCTCTCAGGCAGCTCTACCCAAGATGCATTTGAACTCTGCGGAGCAAGATAACGCTCACTCAAAGCTATAATCTTATCGCCATAGAGCAGATAAATAGCCAAGCAGAGCAGTAGCAGTGTGGTTATACGCTTCATCATCGCTACTCAACATATAACACCAAACCTTTCAGGTACTCTCCCTCAGGGTGGTAGATACTTATTGGGTGGTCCGTAGGCTGAGTAAGCTGGTGCAGTATGCGCACCTTGCGACCCGCTATAGCAGCAGCAGTAAAGACCGTTGTGCGGAACAACTCCTTACTCACAGCCTGAGAACAAGAGAATGTAAAGAGTATGCCACCACTCTTTATCTGCGACAAAGCCCTGGCATTGAGGCGCTTATAACCCTGCATAGCATTACCCAAAACTTTATGATGCTTAGCAAAAGCGGGCGGGTCAAGGATAATCATATCGTACTTCTCGCCAATATTCTTCAGATACTCTACCGCATCGCAAGCTATGGAGCTATGGGGTGCATCGGCTCCAAAGTTGAGCTTTATATTCTCCTCAACAAGGCGCACAGCCCTCTCCGAGGCATCTATCGAGCAGACCTGCTTAGCACCGCCCGCCAATGCGTAGACCGAAAAACCGCCCGTATAACAGAATGTGTTGAGCACCGTACGACCTGCAGCATAACGACCAACAAGCTCACGATTAAAACGCTGGTCTATAAAGAAACCGGTCTTTTGACCCTCCTCCCAATTGACCAAAAACTTGTGACCATTCTCCAAAACCACACTCTCACGCTCGGCTAAACCATACAGATATCCATCCACAGGGTCGAGGTTAGCCTTATAAGGCAGCGTTTGAGAACTCTTGTCATATATAGCACAAATTTTCTCGCCATATACCTCCCGTATCGCCTCGGCTATAGCCATACGACTTCGATACATACCCACCGAGTGACACTGCACCACCGCCGTAGTACCGTAAATATCGACCACCAAGCCAGGCAAACCATCCCCCTCGCCGTGTATCAACCTATAACAAGTGGTCTTCTCACTATCAGTCAACTGCAACAACCTGCGCACATCATAAGCAGTGCCAATACGCTCTACCCACCACTGCGCAGATATCTCTACAGGCTCAAAACTCAATATACGCACCGCTATAGAACCAACCTGATAGTGCCCCGTCGCCAAAAAATCGCCCTGTGCCGAGTATACATCAACCAACGAGCCCTCCAACAACTCGCCCTGACACTCTATATTATATATCGCACCCGAAAATACCCACGGATGCCTGCGCATAAGCGACTCCTCCTTACCTCGCCGTAAATTAACCCTTACATTAGCCATAGCCAACTCCTTTTTTTGTTTGAAAATACAAAGATAAGCATTTCTAAACAATTTACAACCAGCACACGGTTAGACATTCTCTATATTGAATGAGATAGAGCTGGAGGCACGGATGTAGAGAAGTCGTAGTCGCCCCAGCGGTCGGCGATAGAGGAGATAGTTTGTTGCAGTTCATCCACATCGGTAAGGGTTACCAACCTCATACGGGTCTGTTTGAAGTCGGGCAGACCTTTGAAGTAGTTAGACAGGTGGCGGCGCATTTCGAAGATGCCGACCTTATCGCCCTTGATTTCGACCGATTTTGCCAGATGTTCTTTTGCTATGGCTATACGCTCGACAACGGAGGGTTGTGGCATAATCTCTCCTGTTTGCAGATAGTGTTTTATCTCTTTGAATATCCAGGGGCGACCGTATGTAGCGCGACCGACCATTATAGCATCTACACCATAGCGGTCAAAGGCGAGTTTTGCCTTTTGGGGCGAGTCGATATCGCCATTGCCGATAATTGGGATATGTATTGAGGGGTCATTTTTGATTTTCCCGATAAGGCTCCAATCAGCCTCGCCTGTATATAGTTGGCAACGGGTACGCCCGTGAATAGTGAGGGCGGCGATACCCACATCTTGCAGACGGTGGGCTATATCTTCGATATTTTTGCTCTCCTCATCCCAGCCCAAGCGTGTTTTGACGGTTACAGGCTTACTTACGGCGTTGACAATTTGGCGAGTCATCTCCACCATAAGAGGCACATCGCGCATCATACCACTTCCTGCGCCACGACCTGCTATTTTCTTCATCGGGCAGCCGAAGTTGGTATCTATAACATCGGGGTTTGCCGCCTCAGCGATTTTGGCAGCCTCGACCATAGCCTCTATTTGGTTTCCGTATATTTGTATACCCACAGGGCGTTCAAAGTCGGAGATATTTAGTTTTGCCACCGACTTACGGGCATCGCGTATAAGACCGTCGGAGGAGATAAACTCTGTAGTGACCATATCCGCTCCAAAGAGTTTGCACATATAGCGAAAGGAGGGGTCGGTAACATCCTCCATAGGCGCCAGAAAGAGGGCGCGGGGAGCCAATTCTATATCTCCGATTTTCATTTTTGCTTGTATATTTGGTATGAGTTTACAATATTCTGCCACACGATATATGCTGTTGGAGCCACCGAGCTGAGCGGGTTAAGGAATGACTGCGCCATCCACACTGCCAGCACGGTATTTTTCTGTCCCAAAGATTGTCCTCCCGCTACCCTATCGCCATATTTAGCGCCTATTTTACGCCCTATAGCGAACTGCGCGATGCAGATAATGGCAGCTACAGCGGCTAAAACAATCTCCGTTTGAGCGTCTGTTGCGCTATGGTCGATAACAAAGGCTGTGGTACGCCCCACCACCACCATTAGCGAGAGCAGCCATACATAGAACGATATACGGCTATGGTTTGCCACCCACAAAGCCGCTTTAGGCGCTGCAAAACGGCATATCTGCCCTGCGACAAATGGAGCTATAAGCAGTGGAGCAACCTTTGTAAGTATCTGATAGAGGGTACATTCGCCATTACCCACCCACGAGAGCATAAATGGAGCAACAAAGGCGGTAGCCACATTACAGACAAGGCTATAGGTAGTCATATTCTCCACATTGGCACCCAACATACCTCCGATAACTACTGCCGCCATAGCTATGGGCGCCAAAGCGCAAATCATAGCGCCCTGAGCCACCGTTTGACCGAGTGGCAGGCAGAGGGTATAGAGAGCTATTGAGCCGATAATCTGTGCCGCAAAGAGCCAAAAGTGCATCATCGTAACCCGCATCTTTGTGATATCCACCCGACAGTAGGTAAAGAAGAGCATTATACATATAAGCATTGGCGTAAGATATCCACAGCTCCAGCTGTCTAACGCCACAATTTGACGACACAGCAAGGCTCCCACCAACATACCGGCAGGCATTGAGAGGGTACGCAGAGTGTGTGAGGAGAGGTTTTTCATAGTCTACTCGACACCGTTAAAGAAGTAAGGGGCATATATAAAGCCCTGCTTATCATACAGTTGGCGCAGAATATGCATACGGCGTGCAAAGTCGTCGTAGTGTTTATTGTCATACGACCACCCTATTTCAGCCAAAGCTGCTATGCGTGGCAAAATCATATGTTGCGCGTGGTCAAAGGTTGCGACATACTCGGTCCATAGGTTCATCTGCACCCCCTTGATAAAGCTCTGCTGATGTTTATCCAACCCTTGATAAGGGTCTAAGGAGTATGCTTTACGCAGCGTTACAGGTTTTCGACCACCGCCTAAAGGTTCGCCATTAACCTGAGGGTCAGAGGTTTGGTAGTAGTCGATATAGCAATATGTATTTGGTGCCATAATGACATTATTACCCAACTTAGCAGCGGCAATACCACCCTTTGTCCCGCGCCACGACATCACTGTAGCGCTCTTAGATATACCGCCCTTCAAAATCTCATCCCAGCCGATAATTGAGCGACCACGCTCGTTAAGCCAACGCTCGACGCGCTCCATAAAGTAGCTTTGGAGTTGATGTTCGTTCTCTAACCCTAACTCCTTGATACGGCGCTGGCAGTGAGGGCACTTTTTCCACGCATCACGCGGAGCCTCATCGCCACCGATATGGATATATTTATACGGGAAGAGTTCGAGCACTTCTGTAAGGACATTTTCGATAAATTCGAATGTTGACTCCTTGCCGGCACAGAAGATATTCTTGTTTACGCCCCAGCCTGTCCACACCTGATAAGGACCGCCCGTACACCCCAAGTGGGGATATGTTGCAAGGGCAGCCACAGCGTGCCCCGGCATCTCTATTTCGGGGATAACATCGATATATCGCTCGGCAGCGTAGGCGACAATTTGGCGCACCTGCTCCTGAGTAAAGATACCGCCATAGCGGATATTGTCGTAGACCTTTGAGACTTTGTTTCTGCCGATAAGGGTACCACTGCGATAAGCGCCAACCTGCGAAAGCTCCGGATAACGCTTTATCTCTATTCGCCACCCCTGGTCCTCCGTCAGATGCCAATGGAACTTATTGAGTTTGTGCAGCGCCAAGATATCTATATACCTCTTCACATCCTCCACCGAGAAGATATGACGGCAGACATCAAGCATACCTCCGCGATACTCAAAATGGGGCTTATCGTCAATCTCCACTGCCGATAACTTCATCCCCTCGGATGCAGCGGCTATCTGCAAAAGGCTCTGTAAGCCGTAAAATACAGCACGCTCCGAGCCTCCAACAATAGCAACCCCCTCGGCGGTTATTGTCAGCCTATACTGCTCAAACTCAAGGGTCGAACTCAGAGAGAGATTTATCGCCCCGACTCTACCTTTTGACCTCTTGACAGCAAGGGTACTGCCCGTTACTGCCGATAACTGTTGTGCAAAAATCTCGGCTGGACGAACTAAGCTCTCCGACTCTGCGCGAATAGAACTCTTTAGAGTAAGGATAAAATTACCCTCCATTGCTCGATATGAGTGCGGACGAGGCACAATAACATTGGTATAATCGATAGCGTAAACCGATATACAACAAGCCATTGCAGCGATTATTAGAAGTATTCGTTTCATAAGTTATGGTATTAGGTATTCGACAACATCTTTCATTAATAGGTCGCGGTTTTGACGCTCTGTTATAGCCTCAAATGGGAAGCTCATAACAAATGTAGAGTGCTGACCTTGATATCCCACAGCCGCAGCTATACCACTATCTGGGTAGTGCATCAGCTCCACCGCGCTACCCTGAGCTGCTAAGCCGTCAACTGAGTTAACAGCGTAAAAATCAGGGCGATAGTCACGACAAAAATCGTATCTATGATTTGTCAAACGCACCGCTGAACGGGAGTAGGTTGTAGCATATGCACTCTTTGAAACACCTCCACCCATATAGGCGATATGGAGCATATTGTGAGCAAAGAGCTTATCCTCCTCCGTAGGTTTTGCCCCTAATAGGTCTGTAGCCCAATAAGCGCCCGATATAAATAGCGTTCCATTTGACTTTAGGTAATCACTGATAACGCTCTGCAACTGAGGGGTAAAGCACCTATATTTAGCCTCGGCGACTCCTCTTCCGACAAGGGTTGTTCGCTGCTTACCGAGCACTATATCAACCATATTATATCCCGACAAGTCGACAAGTTGTTGTTCCACAGCTGCGACCGATGCCGAATAGAACGAGCAGTTTGCCGCCAATAGGCTTTGACCGTGCAGATACGGATAATCGAATGTATTACCGCCTATCACATTGCCAGCGTTGTCGTTATACGAAACACCTAAAGCGAACCTTTCATCCTTTGCTCGGCGTTTTGAGGTATCAAACACTCGCTGTTCGCCTATAAAAGCCACATCTTTGATATAGGCTACACCGCTATCATAGCTGTTATGAAAACCATCTTCACACGACTCTGGTGCAGCCAAGCGGTCAAAGCCGTTAACCACCAAAGCCGTCGCCTTAGCATTATCACACTGACATACTGCAAGTGTTTGACTCGGAAAACTCTCGCCACCACTATTTATAGCAGTTATACGATAGCTATAGATAACGCCCTCTTCCTGACTTACAATCAGCGAGTTATTTGTAACAACACGACCGTTATCGAAACCTCCATCCCCCACTCTGGTATAGACCACATATGCTGTCGGCATAGCGCTTGTCTCCAAAGAGTCCACCGTTGCGTTCCAGCTCAGTCTTACACCACCTCCACCGGCAGGGGCGGTAGCGAAATTATGTACCGGCAGCGGAGCCACGCAGTAAGGGGTTTGATACTGAGCCGACAGGTGGCGTAGTATTGCCTTATATATTGCTCTTGAGACCACAAACTTAAAGTTAGGGTCGTGTCCCAAGCGCATATCGGCAAGATTTTGGTGCGAAAGCAGTTCTAACAGCATTGTCGGAGCCGACGGCACTCGCGCCTCATAGTACTTTCTGTTCCACATACCCCTACGGCGCCACTCAGGTTCATATGTACGCTCGATATCGCTCTTTATCTGCGACATAACCAAGTCGGTCAAATCGCGCGAGAGGTAGCGTTTAGCACCACCTTCGAACTTACCCTTATTTTGCTTAGTATAGAAGATACCCAGCGTGCCGATAGTAGCATCGTCATTTGTAATACCCGCATCCGAATGAAAGGCGAGAGCCAAGTCGATAGGTATACCCAACCCCTCACTCTTTTTCAGCCTCTCTGAACCGCCCATAAGGGCATTGACCCACTCGCCACGACTCATAAAGTCATCCTTATAGTCGTTACACTCCGTCTGATGGCTATATACACTCTCATCAAAGCCAGCCCACTGCAACCAATACCTCGCACCCTCGCAATATCGCGGCATACCGCTTGTTATAGGGGTATAATCTGCCCCCTCTATTCTCAGCGAGTCGCAAACCGTGCGGGCTATATTTCCATAGCCGCCACCGATTTTAACAGCATCGGCACTAACCACGCGCCCCTCTTCGGTATAGCTATTAGAGAGTGTCAGCACCACCCTCTCAGCACCGGCATTAAAACGATAGGTACCAATATATATCCAGGTGCCGCCGCCTATCTGCTGATTGACCAACACACGACTTTGACCACCGGCGTGATGAACCACATATAGAGCACCGTCAGCGCTCTCAGGCAGCGATTTATAGCTCACATAGAGGGCATAATCGCCGCTCTTATCAAAGGCTGTAGACCAGCGAGCCAAGCTCAGCTTACTATCTGCTGTAACGGTACGAGTAGCCCTACAGGTACCATCCTTAAACGGGTTCTCGCCCGACATATATCTGCTCTTAAAGTGAGCAAACCCGCCCTCAAGGCTCTGCCAGCTATATTTACCCACACTCTCGCCATAGCCATCACCGTCATTATCTACAAGAAGTTCGACAGTTTGAAAGTCTCTCTCTCGCGGCAGCATTACCGTAGCGCCCGCATTTTCAAGCATAGGGACAAGGTATGGCAATACATAACTCTGCGTATAGAGGTCCTCCACCGTCTGCCACAGTTGCGAGCGCTGCCACTCCCAGCGGTTTGTCTTGACATTGAAGTAGCGACCGTGACTCTGCCAAAGGGCGATATGGCGGTCTATAAGCCCCTTTGTGACCTTAAATGGACGCTCAGGGCGAACCAACTGACCACCCTCCGAGTTGTTTACAAAAGGTTTGACACCCTTTGTCGAACTCCGATAATAGAGGGGTATATACTCCTTAAGCGAGTGTCCGTCAGATAAGACCTCTATACCCTTACCTCGCCACTCTGCCGGCAGATACTTTCGCACAGAGTCACAGATAGTGCGTAGATTATCCTCGCGGACGGGATAATACGACATCTCCACCGAGGTATATACACGCACATTGCCACCCTTGAGTCCTATTGAGCTCACGCTGACCGTTGCACCCTTAACCTGACTCCTAAGAATGGCTGTAAGCGACTTGGCTATAGCCTTTTTACGCTGCTCGCCAACAACCACCTTAGCCGCCGAAACATCGACAGCCAAAGCCAAGAGCAGTGTCGCAAATATTATCGAGATGACATTTTTCGATTTCATAGAGGCAAATATACAAATTTGTTACTAATTTTGCGATATGAAACCATCAATATTGACCATATTATTCTCTACACTCCTGTTTTTCGCCTGTTCAACAGACAACGAACCGGTTCCTACCATTATCGACCCCGTTGGAAATACCACAATAGCCGAGGTATACCAGATGTGCCTGCAAGAGGCAATAACGCCAAAAACCGATATCACAATTTGTGGCACCGTTACCTCCTCCGATAGAGATGGACACATAAACAGATATATCTACCTCGATGACAGCACAGGTGCCGCCAGAATAAATACGGGTCTGTATAACAACAGTGCTATATACCCTGAGGGCATAAAGATAGCTGTTAACATCTCCGGACTATCGGCACAGATTGAGGACAACATACTAACCATAGGCTATAGCATCAAGGATGGAGTTATTACGGGACTAAATGCAGACTGTGTTATGCTTGAGCATATTAGACGAGGTACTTCGCGCAACTATTTAAGTCCTATACGATGTACCATTAACGATATTGGCGCCTCGCTATGCGGTAAATTAGTAACCCTTGAGGAGATGGTTCACTCCCCTCTACACCCGCGTGAGCCGTTAATTGGTAGCGGTTATCATCGTTTTACAGACGCCAAAGAGCAGGCGCTCTATATCTACATTGACGCCCTAAGTATCGACCGAGACAGCGTACTGCCTAAAGGCAAGGTTACGCTCACAGGCATAGCGACCCTACAGAAGATAGAGTACGAAAACCACGAGGTAGTAGTAATACTACCACGCAAGCACTCCGATATTTGGCAATAAAAATAGGGGGGGG
>JAZNTY010000039.1:0-8661 GCA_045592005.1 Alistipes sp.
ATGGTGCAAACCTCTCGGAGGAGCAGTTGCGTCAGAGTACGAAGATTAGCGAGAAGGGTCTGCGTTACGACCTGACCGTTCCTTTCGCGCGTTACGTTGTGCAGCACCAGAATGAGATTTCATTCCCCTTCAAGCGTTATCAGGTGCAGCCCGTGTGGCGTGCCGACCGTCCGCAGAAGGGTCGCTACCGTGAGTTCTACCAATGTGATGTGGATGTTATCGGTTCAAAATCGTTACTTAACGAGGTGGAGTTAGTAGGTATTGTTCAGAAGGTGTTTGAGCAGTTAGGTATTAGCGTTACGCTAAAGATGAATAACCGCAAAATACTCTTCGGTATTGCCGAGATTATGGGTCACGCCGATAAGATTATAGATATAACCGTAGCTATAGATAAGCTTGAGAAGATTGGTCTTGACAATGTCAAGACTGAACTCTTGGAGCGTGGTATTGAAGAGAAGGCTATTGAAAAACTTCAACCGATACTTGAATTGAGTGGTTCAACTATCGAGAAATTAGATACTTTAGCTACTATTTTATCTAATTCTCCAACCGGATTATTGGGTGTAGAGGAGATGCGTACAGTATTTGATTGTATATCAAATGCCGGCTATACACTGAATGTAGAACTTGACCTCTCTCTTGCTCGCGGACTTAACTACTACACCGGTGCGATATTTGAGGTTAAGGCGAACGACTTTGCTATTGGTTCAATTTGCGGAGGCGGTCGTTACGACAACTTAACAGGCATCTTTGGTATGCCGGATGTATCGGGTGTAGGTATCTCATTTGGTGCCGACCGTATATACGATGTTATGGTAGGTTTGGACCTCTTCCCCGCTGAAATAGGCTGCTCAACAAAGGTACTATTTGTTAACTTGGGCGAACAGGAGGCTATGGCTTCATTGAAGGCGGTTAATCTTCTGCGCAATGCCGGCATCTCTGCCGAGGTATATCCTGATAGCGTGAAGATAAAGAAGCAGATGGAGTATGCTAATCGTCGTGCAATACCGTATGTAGCAATTATAGGTAGCAATGAGCTTGAACAAGGTGTTGCTACGGTAAAGAATATGAATACAGGCGAACAAACAACTGTAGCACTAAGTTTGCTGTGCGATTTCTTTTAGAGTAAATTGTATTAGTGGTTAAAATAATAGCAGCTGAAATAGCTGCTATTATTTTTTTTGCAACATTTACAATAAAAAGTTTTTTTAGTCGCAAAAATTGTATAAATTTGTATTTTATACACACTATACACACATTATATTATACAAAAATGTCATCTTTTGCACACCAATTTGAATTAGAGGATACTGGAGATAAAATCCTCTCAAAGGCGATAAAAGCTGGTCGCCGTACATATTTTTTCGATGTTAAAGCTACTCGTGGTGGCGACTACTTTTTAACTATAACTGAGTCCAGAAAGGTAAATCAAGCTGATGGAACTATCTCGTTTGACCGTCACAAGATTTTCCTTTATAAAGAGGATTTTACAAAATTTACCGAGGGGCTTTCAGAGGTTATTGACTTTATAAAGGAGAATAAACCTGAATTCTTTGAGAAGTAATAGATTTGTAAAACTCAATTAAAAATCCACCAAAATTATGAACAGAAGCATCTTTTTTATTTGTGCAGTGATGCTCTTTTCCTGTCAGTTTGCTGTGTGTCAGATAACCTCTGCACCTTATCGCATAGGCGACTACTACAACGACGGTACAAAAGAGGGGGTTGTCTTTGAGGTGGACGCCGACGGATATCAAGGCAAAATTTTGAGCATGAAGCAATCGGCAACTAAATTGCAATGGTCATCTGATAGCGTAGAGCAAAAACGCCTTATAGGTACTAATAATAAAACTGATGGCGCCTATAATATGACAAAAGTCAAGGCTATTCCTAATTGGCAGAGTAAATACCCTGCCTTTAAGTGGTGTGCAGATTTGGGCGAGGGGTGGTATTTGCCATCTTTGAAGGAATTAATGACAATCCATAAAACTCATTTAATCTTAAAGAAAAATACAAACAACGATAAGTTAAATCAGAGTTTAATTGACACATTATCAGATTACTATTGGTCGTCAACAGAGCCAAGTGAGCAATCTAGAACTTATCCTTGCGTGTGTGCATTCAATGTACGCCAAGGCGGAATTATCGTACCTTACAAGAACGACAATCTCTATGTGCGTGCCGTCTCTACTTTTACAGAAACTCCGAAAGATACTCGAACCATACCTGAAAAGCCACAAGATGGCACAATAAGTAAAACCTCTACGCAAAGAAAAACCTACTATATTGGCGACTACTACAACGAAAATGGCAAACAAGGTGTGGTCTTTGAGGTTAGCGCAGATGGTAAGCACGGCAAGATTGTGAGTATGAAGCAGTCTACCGAGAAATTGCGATGGTCATCTGATAGTATAGAGCAAAAACGCCTTATTGGTACTGATAGTCAGAAAGATGGCGTGTATAATATGACAAAAGTCAAGGCTATTCCTGATTGGCAGAGTAAATACCCCGCCTTTAAGTGGTGTGCAGATTTGGGCGAGGGGTGGTATTTGCCATCTAGAGAAGAATTGAAGGCTATAAATAGAGTTAAACAAATGATAGATGCTAAATTGATAGATAAACTACAAGGATGCTATTGGTCGTCAACGGAGTATAATGGGTCTTTTGCATGGCTTGTCCTTATTGGCACAGGCGATGGCTTTCTCCCTAAGAACCGCAACGATGTCTCTGTGCGTGCAATATCCGTGTTTTAGGTTAGCTGTTAGCCGTAAAGAAACCTATTTATTATGCGGTGCGATTTTTCGTATCGCATATTTTTTATTATCTTTGAGCTATGAAACACTATGGACTTATAGGTCGTCCTCTGGGACACTCTGCTTCGGCGACATATTTTAATGCTAAATTTGCAGATTTAGCCATTGATGCTCAGTATCTTCTCTATGAACTGGAGAGTATTGAGCAGGTGGAGGCTCTGCGCTCAAAACTATCAGGCTTCAATGTTACTATTCCTTATAAGAGGGCGATATTACCCTACTTGAGTTCGATTAGTGAGGAGGCTAAATTGATAGGTGCTGTAAACTGTGTAAAGATTGATCAAAATGGTGATATGCATGGCTACAACACCGATGTTATCGGAATTAGACAATCGCTTTCACAATATGACATTGCGGGTATGCGAGCTTTAGTATTGGGTACAGGTGGTGCAGCGGCAGCTGTTATATCAGTGCTTAAGTCGCTTAATATGGATATTGTGGTGGTATCAAGAACCAAGAGTGATGAGAATATCGGTTATCAAGATATTGACGAGCAACTTATAGCCTCTTGTAAATTGATAGTGAATGCTACACCGGTAGGAATGTACCCGCATATTGAACAATGCCCGACCCTGCCCTACTTGGCACTTACCGCCGACCATATCTTATTTGATCTTATCTATAATCCGGATAAGACGCTATTTTTGAGCAAAGGGGCACAACAGGGTGCTACAACAATATCGGGCAGCGAGATGTTTCGTTGCCAAGCAGAGGCATCCTGGACTATTTGGAATAGATAGAGGCTATGGGTGTAGGCTTAATAAAACCTTCGCTTGCTCAGCATCCTCGAAGGGAACGAGAAGTTGTGGAGGTATTGCCACAGCATAGGCTGTAGACATATACTCATTTCTAATCTCGGCGTAAATGCCCGCACTTGACACGATGCTCTTCGCCATTTCTGCCTCCAAATAGGAATTGTACTCGGCAATAACTACCAATTCTTGTGCTTGCATAGTGATAATATTTTAGGTTTGTTTTTCAAATTTAGTAATTTTGTTGAAAACTCGCAACACTCTTGCCACAAAAGCTCAAAAAAAAGTCCTATATTTGTAACAAATATACCATATATCATACTTTGTTATTGCAGACCTATACTTTTTGGAACGGCAAAAGTATTTGATATAATAATTTGAAAGGGTTTTTTAATATGCAGAACTTCGTACACTTACATGTGCATAGTCAATACTCATTGCTTGATGGTCAGGCAAGTATAGCTCGTCTTATTGACAAAGCTATCGGGGATGGTATGCCTGCCGTTGCCATTACCGACCACGGTAATATGTTTGGTATAAAGGAGTTTTGGAATAGTGTCCAAAAAAAGAATAAAGAGAAGCACGAAAGTATCGAAAAGTTGACAAAGCTCTTCGATAAAATGACTGCACTCAAACAGCAACATGACGATTTATCTCAGTACAAAGCCGAGATTGCAGCTCAAGCAGAGCAACTTCAGAGCCAGATAGATAGTAGTAGCACCTACTCGTTAGAGGATAGTGAGGCGTTGTCAAAAGTCAAAAGTCTCTTAGCCGACATTGAGGCTATGGAGGAAAAATTTGCTTTTGACAATCAAAAGGCAGCAGATAAGATTGACTCGCTCAAGGCTATACCTGACTTCAAGCCTATTATTGGCTGTGAGGTTTATGTAGCTCGTGAGTCTATGGAATTGAAGCGTAAGGGTGTAAAGAGCGACTTGGGTGGTTGGCACCTTATCCTTCTTGCAAAAAATGTTACGGGATATAAAAACCTGATAAAAATAGTCTCCCATGCATGGACAGATGGTTTTTATAACCGTCCGCGTACAGATCACAAAGATTTGGAGCGTTACCATGAAGGTTTAATTTGTTGTTCGGCTTGTATTGGTGGCGAAGTGCCAAGACTCATCCTTTCTGGAGATATAAAGGCTGCCGAGGAGGCTGTTTTGTGGCACAAAAATCTCTTTGGCGATGACTACTATATTGAGCTGCAGCGCCATAAGGCTACCGTAGAGCGTGCAAATCACGAAACATATAAGTTCCAGACGCAAGTAAATGAGGTGCTGGTAGAGTTGGCGCGCAAGCACAATATCAAACTAATATGCACAAATGATGTTCACTTTGTTGATGAGGACGATGCAGAGGCTCATGACCGCCTTATTGCCATAAACTCCCATCATGAGTTTAACAGTCCGGATAGACTGTTATACTCTAAGCAGGAGTGGTTCAAGACTAGGGCTGAGATGAGTGAGCTATTTGCTGACTACCCAGAGGCGTTGGCAAACACTCTTGAGATATGCGATAAGGTAGAGTCATACTCTATCAACCATGACCCTATTATGCCTATGTTTGACATTCCGGCAGAATTTGGCACTGAAGAGGAGTATAGAAAGAGATTTTCTGAACAGGACCTTTTTGACGAATTTACTCGCGATGAGAATGGCAATGAGGTTATGGACCAGGCATCTGCTGAAAAGAAGGTCAAAAAGTTGGGTGGCTATGATAGATTGTATCGTATCAAGTTAGAGGCTGACTACTTAGGACATTTGGCAATGATTGGCGCTGAGAAGCGTTACGGTTCTCCCCTTGACCCTGAGGTGGCTGAGCGTATTAAGTTTGAGTTGCACATTATGAAGACCATGGGTTTTCCTGGATACTTCCTTATTGTGCAGGACTTTATTGCGGCGGCTCGGTCGAAGCTTGGAGTATGGGTTGGTCCAGGTCGTGGTTCAGCCGCAGGCTCAGCTGTAGCCTACTGTTTGGGAATTACGCAGATTGACCCTATCAAATACGACCTGCTGTTTGAGCGTTTTTTGAACCCTGATCGTATCTCACTGCCAGATATTGATATCGATTTTGATGATGAAGGTCGAGGTCGCGTGCTTGATTGGGTAACTCACAAATATGGCAAAGAGAAGGTAGCTCACATCATTACCTACGGCACTATGGCAACCAAAATGGCTATTAAGGATGTTGCCCGTGTGCAGGGATTGCCTCTATCAGAGTCAGACCGTCTCTGTAAACTTATACCGGCGCGTATCCCTGACCCGAAGAATAAAGATAAGCAGCTGAAGGTCAATTTGGCTAACTCTATAGCTTTTGTACCAGAACTACACGAGGCTGAGAATTCCGAGAACCAGACTATGCGCGACACGATTAAATATGCCCGCAAGTTGGAGGGAAATGTACGCGGAACAGGTGTGCACGCTTGTGGCACAATTATTTGTCGTGACGATATTACGGATTGGGTTCCGGTATCAACTGCTGATGATAAAGAGACTGGCGAGAAGATGCTTGTAACTCAGTATGAGGGCTCTGTAATCGAGGAGACAGGGTTAATTAAGATGGACTTCTTAGGATTGAAAAACCTTACCATTATGAAGGATGCCATCGAAAATATTAACCGTATAAAGGGCGTAGAGATTGATATTGACAATATCCCTATTGACGACCCTGCAACATACAAACTCTACTGCGATGGCCGCACTGTCGGCACATTCCAATTTGAGTCGCCAGGTATGCAAAAGTACCTGAGAGAGTTGCAACCAAGTGTCTTTGAAGACCTTATTGCGATGAATGCCCTATATCGTCCAGGTCCAATGGATTACATTCCTGATTTTATTGACAGAAAACAGGGTCGTAAGCCTATTGAGTACGATATTCCTATTATGGAGAAGTACTTAAAGGATACCTATGGTATTACAGTTTACCAGGAGCAGGTGATGCTCTTGTCGCGCCTTCTTGCCGACTTTACTCGTGGCGAGTCAGATACTCTGCGTAAGGCTATGGGTAAGAAGTTGAAAGACAAACTGGATGCGTTAAAGCCGAAATTTATTAAGGGTGGCGTAAAGAATGGTCACGACAAAGATATCCTTAAGAAAATTTAAACAGATTGGGAGAAGGTTGCATGATACGCATTTAATAAATCGCATGCAACTTGCTACTCATGGGTGGCGTACCAAACTGCATATCTGAAAGCAAACTACCCTTCGGAATATATGGCGGCATTACTGAGTAGTAACCTTAATGATATCTCTACCCTTACAGAGTATATTGGCGAGTGCCACCAGATGGGTATCAATGTACTTAGCCCTGATGTGAATGAGTCCATGCTTCGTTTCTCTTCAAATGCTAATGGCGATATTCGTTTTGGTCTAGGAGCTATTAAGGGTGTGGGCGAGACTGCTGCAATGTCAATTATTACCGAGCGAGAGAAAAATGGCAATTATAAAGATGTATACGACTTCTTTGAGCGAGTAAATTACTCCGTTGTCAACCGCAAGTGCTTAGAGAGTATGGCATATGCTGGCTGTTTTGATACTCTTTGTAGTTTCTCTCGTTGCAAATTCTTTGCACCTGAAAGTCGTGACTCATCAACCACATTCCTTGAGATGCTTATCCGCTATGGTCAGCGAATAATAGAGGATAAGCTCAATGCTCAGCAGAGTCTATTCCAGATGTTTGCCGATATGGGGGGTGCAAATACCATTATTCAAAAACCAAACCCTCCGGAGTGTGAGGAGTGGAGTTCTTTGATGCGTTTGGGGCATGAGAAAAACTATGTAGGCATCTATCTCTCAGCCCACCCATTGGATGACTATCGCCCAGTTATTGATCAGCTCTGTAATGCAACCATATCGGACCTTGAACATTTGACTGAGCACTTGAATGAGGAGATGGTATTTGCTTGCATATCAGTCTCTGGCGAGGAGAAAACATCATATGACGGAAATAGTCAATATGGTATTCTAAAGGTGGAAGACGAGACCGGAAAGCACGATTTTTGGTTGCGTCGTAAAGATTTTGAGCGCTTCCGTAACTTCTTGCATCCTGGATACTACCTCCTCTTCCGCGGCGAGGTACGAGAGTATATGACTTATGATAAAAACGATATTGAGAAGAAGAACCCTAAACCAAGACAGTTCTTTAATATCTCCTCTATACAGCAACTTAATGATGTTGTAGAGCAGTTGCAACAAGTCTCTGTGACTATTGACATCAGGGCTGTTACAGACGAATTTATAGACGAATTTAGCGCCGTAGTCAAACGCACTAAGGGAAACACTCCGCTACATTGCTCTATATTTGACTCAAATACGGGTATAGGTATCAATATGCACACGCGTAAGATTAGAGTACTCTTCAACAAGGAACTTAAAGAGTTCTTTGAAAAATATAAGTTACAGTATACATTGAAATAATTTTTATAAACAATTAAAATTCAAGATTATGGCACTTCAAATTACTAATGAGAATTATGAGGCATTATTGGCTGATAGCAAGCCTCTGGTTATTGATTTCTGGGCAGAGTGGTGCGGTCCTTGCCGTACAATCGCTCCTATTGTAGAGGAGTTAGCTGAGCAGTTTGCCGACAAGGTGAATATCGGCAAGTGCGATGTCGACAATAACGATGATGTTGTTGCCCTCTATCGTGTTCGCAACATTCCAACACTTGTGTTTATCAAGAATGGCGAAGTAGTAGACAAGCATGTTGGCGCCATCTCTCGCAACGATTTGTTGGCAAAGGTGGAGGCGTTGTTGTAATACCATAATATTTATAACAAAAAAGTCCGAGATAAAATTTCTCGGACTTTTTTTTGTTGATACGCCACAGCTGCTTATCCTAAAATCTGTGCTGCGTGATTTTTGGTGTCAACTTTTTCAATTATCTGGGTTAATACACCCTGCTCGTTGAAGATAAAGGTACGGCGCACAATGCCCATATATTTCCGCCCATACATTGATTTCTCGCACCACACACCAAAATCTTGCAACATTTGAGTAGATGTGTCTGCCAAAAGGGTAAAAGGAAGTTCATATTTGTCGATAAACTTGCGGTGTGATGTAGCACTATCTTTACTCACACCTATAACATTGTA